>RKRR01000024.1 GCA_007571305.1 Candidatus Poribacteria bacterium
GCTGCCGTTTTTCAGTGAGAAGCCTTCAGTATTTAGATATTTTTGTAGCATAGGTTGTTGGTTTCCTGTGGACATTTATGCACAACCTAACAGGTTATGCTACAAAGTAGCAACTTGGGTTAAATATGCAAAATACAATTGTTTGGATTGCTGTCCTGGGTGTTATCCTCCTCGTTGGAATTGGGATGATCTACGCCTTGCATGTCCCGCGTGCGGTTCCTCAAACCTATCCAGCAGATAAAGGACCTAACTTTATTGATGTTACTACCTATCCACCTAAGATGCAGGAGGCTTACGAACTCTTTACCCGTAAATGTAGCAGATGCCATACCATTGCACGCCCGATTAATTCTACTTTCAACGCAGAGGAATGGCGAAAGTATGTCTATAAGATGATGCGGAAACCGGGTTCGGGGCTTACTCCCAAAACCGTGGAAGAGATTATTAAATTCCTAATTTACGATTCAGAACACAGGGAGAAAGGTACACAATGATTCTCGCAATATTAGTTCGCAGGCTGATGGTTATAGTGGGATTCATAATGTTGACAACAGCACTGTTCTGTGTAGTAGATTTACCGGTAGGGTTCGCCGAAGAGGAGAATATGAGTAGAGAGGATTTACAGGTTACGATAGATACACAACGCGTCGCATTTGCCGCGCCTCCTATTCTCAGAGAGGGGAAATGGTTCGTGCCTTTGGAAACTTTCGCGAAACAGCTCGGCTTAAAAATCGAGTACCCAGAAGGCGCGAAGATGGCGGTTCTCTGTGGTGGAGCAGAACTGTGTGTGCCTCTCGAATTCCAAGATATTGCCCTGCAAGCCTCTCTAAGCTCGCACAAGGGTGTTGTTAATATTGGCGGCGTAACTTATGTCCAACCGGAGTTGGTTACGGAGCCCTTCGGCTTTGAAATCTACGAAGTATCAGCAAACCGATTAGAGATTATTCAATCTATGCACCTTGCACCCGAATTCACACTTCCCGACCTTGGAGGGACACCCAGACACTTACAAGATTTCAGAGGAAAAAAGACGCTTCTCTATGTTTGGGGTTCGTGGTGAGGGTGTCGTGAACAGCTGCCAGGTTGGCAGGAGTTTTACGTCAAACACCGGGAGAAGTTAAATCTTGTCTCTATTGCTGTTGATGCACAAGGCGCATCTGTTGTGCGTCCTTGGCATGATGCGGCAGATGCCGATTTTGTCACGCTCGTTGATTCACAAAATACGTTCAGTACCCGCTATAACCTCAAAGCTATCCCTTATGGTGTTCTGATTGATGAAGCAGGACGGTTGATAAAAGAACCTTTCAACATCAATGTTGCTGATCAGAAAACCCTCACGATGCTTGAAAAATGGATATCGGACCCCGATTATAATGTGAAGTTGCTTCGTGATGTGAAACCCGTAGATGGACGAAATGCTCATATTACCGCCAGCGAAGCCTCTGCACGTTTTCAACTTGGCTTGGTCTTATTGGATGTCGGTAAAAAAGAGGAAGCAATGGCAGAATGGCGGAAGGCTTTGGCATTGGATCCGCAGAATTGGATTATCCATAAACAAATTTGGGCAGTGGAGCATCCGGATAAATTCTATGATGGCGATGTCGATTACAGTTGGCAGAAGGGACAGTTAGAAAGAGAAAAAAATAAACTGTATGAACGAACCCCTGATTGATATTTTTCTGTAGGATAGATCTCTCAATCGTAATTTTTTTCTATCAGGACTTACGCAATTTTGACCATAGTACGTTTTGTGAGAGGGAGAACTCTTAAAAAAATACAGATATTCTCGTGGCACAACCTAACAGGTTATGCTACAAAAGAACAGCATGCGTAAGTCCTATCTATGTGGTAATTGTAAAAAACCAAAGACCAATGTCTTTAAACGCATGCAAGAATGTCTTTGCTTTTTTATTTATCATTTCCTGTATTATCCTTACTTTTAGACGAATGGTGTGCAGTGTTCACATCAACTTAACACATCTTTAAGTAAGAACCATTTTAGGAAAATTTTGTCTAATCTCTTAGGAGAAAATGATGAAGGAGAGCTTGGAAAACATCGGGAATCTCATCGCCGAGCCAAGTCTCGCGTTTTCGCGTCTCAAATCACAACCGAGGTGGGGAATAGCATTTATAGTCTTTTATCTCCTCACTGTTCTCATTACTTGGGCTATTCTTCCCTACTCCGAAGCCGTTAGTGCTGCCCAACTCATGAAGAGGGGGTTACAACCGGAGCAACTTGATGCTGCGGAAAATATCGGTCAGATTTTTAAGAGCATTGGTATCTTCGTCGGCCCCATCTTTGCGATTCTGGTGTTTGTCATTACCAGTGCCTTTCTCAAGTTAGTAGCTCGATTTCTTACAAAAAATGGTTCGTTAGAATTTATACATATCTACGCCGCTGTTATCCATATTTCGTTGATTGATTGCCTTATACAGTTGGTGAATGCTGCGCTTCTACTTGTTTTTAAGGACATAGAAGGAGTCAAGAGCTCGGCAGATTTAAAAATGATTCCGGGGTTACATTTACTGTTAGAAGGTGGCGCGAACCCTAAGTTGGCAATGTTGCTCAGTCATATTAACCCGTTGAATTTGTGGCTAATCGCAGTGATAGCAATAGCAATCGCGGTGTTTGCGGATATGGAAAAAAACAGAGCCCGTGTCGCTGCGGTAATTCTGTGGTTCATCGGTATTCTGCCTGAGGTCGTGTTTGCTACCTGATCCTCGGAATTATGAAAGAAAGTTGGCGAAATCTCATTGATCTCGTTGTGAACCCGACGGCCACATTTACGCGCCTGAAATCTAACCCAAAGTGGGGAGTTGCGTTCGGTGTCTTCTGTTTTCTTGTCGTGATATTGGCATGGATGGTTTTTCCGTTTACGCAGAAGTTCGTTAACCCACAATATGCAGGGAGTTTAGCCGACATTGAGTTGTTTGGATCTCCCAAAGCAGTACCTATGGTGTCTGTTGCGGTGGGTGGGATTATCTTTGGGGCTGTCTGTGCTGTTGTGTTCAGTGTTGGACTCACCGTGGTATCGCGAGTTTTCAAGGTAAATGAGGCACTCAAATTTAAGCACATCTTCGCGGCTTGGTGGTACACTATCTTGCTCAATCCAGTGTTATTTTTTTTAAATATCGCATTTCTTCCAGTTTTTAAACGGCCTGAGGATATTGAAACAGTTGTTGATATGAGAGTTATTCCCTCAGTCCACATGTTGGTGACATCCCTCGAAAATCCGTATCTTCTGTTTTTTTTCAGTTATATAGATATCTTGGGTATATGGAGTATCTTTGTTTTAACTGTGGCGATTTCTATACTCGCGGAAGTCAGTAAAACAAGAGCATGTCTTACGGCAGTAATCATTTGGTTATTAAGAATCGGCGTTGATACTTTATTCCAAGTTGGTTCTTCTTCTTAGAAATAATCCAAGTTGCTACGGACACAATTTTGGAGATTCATCTCGTAGCGTAGGCGGCTGTTGGTTTCCTGCGTCCGAAGAGGCACAACCTAACAGGTTATGCTACATAGCTGACAACTTGGGTTAGAAATATGTGGATGGTAGAGAGTCTATAGAATCTTATAGGGCGTGGATAGTGTTAGGGGAGGACGATGATGAATACAAGAGAAGGTTACGCGGAATTACAAGCGAAAATTTCAGGGGCACGGCGGGTCTGGAAACGAAGTCTCTTCTGGACAGGGTTTGCTATTGTCTTGACAGGTGTTATTGCTTTACTGGTGGGAGAAGCCGTCGTTGATTGGCTGATGCCGCTCCCTGGCACTGTACGCATCGCTTTATTAGGGGTCGGTGCAGGTGTAATTGGTTACCTGTTGTATCAGTATCTTGTTCAACCACTCCGAGCAGCGCTCACGCTTCGTGATGTCGCCCTCAACGTTGAACGCAATCATCCGGACCTTGAAGATAGACTGGTGAGTGCTATCGAATTCGGAAACCGAGAATCGGCGGATCCGATTGAGACACACATGCTTCAACGTTTGCTTGAGGATACCACTGAGCGGGTAAAAGGCATCAATTTCAAAGCAACTATCGATCACAGTCGAACCCGTAAGCATGTCGGTATTGCCGCTTTAGTTATTGTTGGGTGTGTTATTCTTTCATTGTTGTTTCCGACAGAAATCCATACGAGTCTACTCCGTGTGTTGGTCCCCTGGGAGAAAACGGATCCGATTTTGACAACCAAACTCGCTGTTGAGCCCGGAAATGCCCGTATCCTCCGCGGCAAGAGCTTGCCGATTCATGTCACTGTCACGGGTAAGTCCGCTGATAAGGTCGTTTTGACGTATAGCGATATTGGTGCGCAGCAACCCTCTACATCTGATGTCAACAAAGACGAGCAACAGATTAACATGCTGCGAAATCCGGACGATAAGCGCGGGTTTGCCTATGAGATTTTCAACATTGATACCGACATGGAATACTATGTCGTTGCAAACGAGGCGACTTCAGAACGCTACACTGTTGAGGTCTTTGAGATGCCGAAAGTAGCTGAAATTTCGGTCGCTTACACTTACCCGGATTATACAGGTCTTAAACCTGTTGTGCAAACAGGGACAGGGGATATTCATGCTGTCGTCGGTACACAAGCAGAAATAAGACTTACGACAAACAAAGCGATTCAAACTGCAACGTTCTCCCGTAAAACTGATGTGGTGAACGACTTACAAGTTTCCACTGATCAGGAATTGCGCGCGACACCAGAACTTGTTTCAACTCAAATGACTATCTCTGATGGAAATACGCTTACAGCCACTATAGATGTTGTTGAAGATGGACGTTATGATATTCAGCTGTTGTGTATTGATGGGTTTAACAACGAGATACCGATTGAATACATGATCAAAGCCATTCCAGATGCTGTTCCAGAAGTCGTTATCAAGGAACCCGGTCGAGACGTAAAAACTACGAGGTTAGATGAGGTGGAAATCATCGCTGAAGCAACAGATGACTACGGGGTTGCCGAATTGAAACTCCTGTATCGCATCGGGTCCGATGCATTGCAGGAACTCGTGATGGAATCCTCGGTTTCCACTCCAATTGTAGGATCCGGTTCTACGGCTGGCTCCCGTCACGTTGCAGACGGTGCCTATACCTTCTATCTGGAGGAATTTGACGTTGAACCGGGCAATATTATCTCCTACTACGCGCACGCTACTGATAACAACACACGCACCGGTCCCGGCGAAGCCAGTAGCGACATTTACTTCATTGAAATCCGTCCCTTTAATGAGAATTTCCACGAAGGCGAAAGCGAGGGCGAGCCGGGGGAAGCTGAGCCGAATCCACTTTCGGATGTGATTAGCTCACAAAAGGAGATTATCCGAGAGACCTCGAAGCACGTGAGTGCAAAACCTGTAGCGGTTACCCAGGAATATCAGGATGACGTTAGGAGAACAGGCGGAAAACAAACCGAATTAAAGGATAAGACACAGCGGGTTGTAGATGAATTTAGTGCTGCGATGCAAGGGGAGTCAGCTGTCACGCCCGAGATTCTGATGAACCTTGAGGACGCAATAGACAAAATGGGTGAAGCGCGTGATAGTCTAAACGCTATCCGTCCTGATGAAGCGATTCCTCCGGAACAGGGAGCACTTGAATTGCTCATAAAAGTTAGTCTTGAGATTCCCAAGGTGCTGATGCAGATGCGAAATAGTAATCCCCAGCTCGCCGAGGAGCTTGAACTTGAGATGGAGGAGTTGCAAAGTGAACTTGAGAATCAGCAGAACGAACTTGACAGGGAAATGCAGGAGCAAACCCAGGAGATGTTGGATCAAGCGCGTCAGCTGCTGGGGGAACAGCAACAGCTGAGTGAACAAAGCCAACAGTTAGGACGTGAAAACCAACCTTCGCCAAGTGAAATGCAACGGAACAGTCAACAACAGGGCCAGTTGTCACAACAGGCGCAGCGGATGGCACAGCAACTCAACACCATGAAACAGAGCGGACAAGGCACGCAAGGGCAACGCCTAAACCAAGCTGGAGGGGCGATGCAACAAGCGAGTGAACAGATGGAAGAAGCCTCGCAGGGCATGCAACAGGAGGAACCGCAGTTGAGTGCTGCTAAGGGACAAAAGGCGGAGGAAAGACTTCAGGAAGCCATTGAGCAGTTGGAAAAGGTCGCTGCAGAATATACGGATGCTGCGCTTGATAGAGCCTCCCAACAACTTCAGGCGTTGACAGATGCACAATCTGATGTTCAGCAACAGACACAGGAACTCAGGGGTCGTTCTCAGGAATCAGAGATGCGTCCTGAAGATTTCCAAAGAGCGTCTGAACTTGCCAATCAGCAGCGCGAACTTCAACGTAATCTGGAGACACTTGAACGCACACTGACAGACATTCAAGAGCAACTCACTCCAGACAATCCTGAGGCAGCCCAGAATGTAGCAGATGCGACAAGACGGCTCGTTGAAGAGCAGACTGCGGGGGATATGGCGACTGCGCAACGTGCCTTACAATGGCGTAATTTCCGAGCCGCTGACCAGAATCAGCAGGAGGTCTTAGATACATTGGAGCAAACACAAGGGGATCTGCAGCAGGCGCGAGCTGATATGGCGAATACTGAAGAAGAGCAACTTGAAGCCGAACTTGAACAACTCCAACAAGTTCGGGAACGGATGCAGGACATCCAACGCGAACTGCAAGCGATGGAAGGTCAGGAGCAGACGGAAGAACAGCAGCAGCGTCGGGAACAACTCGAGCGGCAACAACAACAGATCCAAGAACAGATGCAACGCGCGCAAGAGGCGAGGCAGAGACGGGATGGCAACCAGCCTGGAAACTCTGATGAACCCGCAGATCAGGAAGCACGTGTTGGGGGCAGGGAGGCAGATAGAGAGATTGATAGACTCTGGGTCGGTATGCTTGATACAATGGACTACCGACCCGGAAATCGCTCAAATCCATTTCCTAATTACGACTTCGTTATTAGAGATCTTGATAAGTTGGAGTCCGCCCTTGAAGAGCGGCTTAACACGTTACAGGAGAAGAAACGGCTCGCTCAAGTCGCAAAGGAAGATGTCCCACCTGAGTACCGTAGACTCGTTGACGATTACTACGAGTCTTTGTCTCAGTAATAGTCGTCAGTCCTTTCGGTTATTCGTTGTCGGTTAAAAGGTGTGCGTTTATAGTAGAATCCGAAAATAAATTCACACTTGTAGCATAGCCTGTTAGGCTGTGCCATCAGAACAGATAACTTCAGAGTTCACACGCCGCTACAAGTGTCCAAGTCATTACGGAATCTACTATAACAAAACCCTCTTGTAACTGACAACTGAAAGGTTTGTCGTAGAACACTCGAACTGATGACCAGCGCCTAGTAAAAATATGGAACTTGAAACTAAGAATATCATCAAACCCGACGAACTCGTCAATCTGAACGATTACGCCCCCGATTTCACGGGGACTTACGAAAAAAAAGGTCAGACGAAGCGCAGGCTGAAAAAACTCCATAAGCAACTCCTGAAACTTCAGGAACTGCTTTACGCTGAGAATCAGCACGCGCTTCTCATCATTCTGCAAGGTATGGATACATGTGGGAAAGATGGCACCATTCGGAGGGTCATGGCTGGCATCAACGTCCAAGGGTGCGATGTCGTTAATTTCAAAGTCCCTTCTGCAGATGAACTTTCCCGTGATTTCTTATGGCGTGCGCATAAAGCAGTGCCATCGAAAGGGAAAATCGGTATATTTAACCGTTCACATTATGAAGATGTCCTCGTTGTTCGGGTACATAATTTAGTGCCGGAGGGGATATGGTCTCAGCGTTATCAGCAGATCAACGATTTTGAGAAGATGCTCGTTGAAAGTGGAACGGTCGTCTTGAAATTTTTTCTTCACATCTCAAAAGATGAACAGAAAGCGCGTCTTGAATCTCGGATGAGCGATCCGACAAAACATTGGAAGGTTGAGGAGTCTGATGTTCGTGAACGCGCCTATTGGGACGATTATATGCAGGCGTACGAGGTGATGCTCCAAGAGTGTAGTACTGACTGGGCACCTTGGTATGTGATTCCCGCGAATAAGAAATGGTATCGGAATCTCGTTATCACGGAATGCATCGTCGAGACGCTCAGGAAACTGGACATGAAGTATCCCGAACCTGCTGTAGATATTACCCGATTCACGATAGATGACTAATTTTAAACATTCCTTGCGGGTAAATAACGCAATTTGAAACTTCGCGCTTTTCGTGTTCGAGTTGAAGAAACATCTAAGCAAAGACCTTGTGCCATTGTTGCAGTCTTGTGTTTTGGTCCAGGTTTTCGGGTCCGTTCCGACATCACCGAGCTCCTGCGTGTAAGCGTAGCGGAGGGCAGTCCAGGAGGCCATAAATTAAAAAATGCTTTCAAAACAGCAGTTGTCGCAATTTGAAGAAGAAGGCTATTTGCTGCTTTCAGGCTTGATTCCGAAAGAGGTTGTCACAAAAGCAGAGGAAGCGATGTGGCACATGATGGGCATGGATGCGGATGATCCAGACTCGTGGGGGCATTTTAAACGTCCACCGCTCGCCGGTTTTTATATGGAGAAAATGGAGGACGGAAGGCGCGTTGAACTTTACGGCGTGACCCATCTGGATGTCTTAGCGTGTTGTACACCTGAGTATCTCACTATTATTAAGCAACTCGCCTCCAGATACCCAGAGATTCCGCATTGTAAAAGTCAACGTCCGGATGGCATCTGGGCACTCAATCAATTTCCTGTTTCGGATTCCGAGTGGAAATGTCCATCCCCTCACTTGGATGGCGGTTTTCGGGATTTACGGCTGGATCCTGGGACATTCCGAGTAACCAGTTTAACCTACCTCACGGACGTGAATGTACACGGCGGAGCGACTGTGATATGGCCCAAAGGGACACAACGGATTCGAGAATTCCGTAAGAAAAACCCAGAATTTTCAAACCATATTCGCGATGTTGGTGCCCTATTTCCAAAGATGGATTTAGGGGAACCGATGGAAGTCGTTGCGAAGCAGGGAGATGTTTTGTTTTTCCACCACCTATTGCCGCATTGTGGCGCGATGAATGTCGATTCTGCCCCGCGTTTCGCAATCCGATATATGTGCCTATGCCATGCATGTCGCAAATGGGAGAAAAAAGGGGAGTGGAATCTCTGGATGCCGTGATGAAGATTTGATGGAGGAGTGAACGATGATGATCGAAGATAAACGTGTTAGTTTTGGCTATTATTTTCTGTTAACTGTTATTATCGTTTTAAATCTTGCTATTGTAAAAACTGCTATTTCCCAAGAGGTGTACCTACAAACAGGGTTTGAGGAATTCGCGGTCGGCAATCCACCCAAAGATTGGGAGGCAATTGGCGGTGACTTTGAAATTTCTGGCGACACTGTCAAAACGGATAAAAAAGCACTTGCTATTTTGGGTGGTGGAGATGGAGATGGACTCGGTGTGCCTATAGAAACCGAAAACCCTATTATTTCGGTTGAATTCTGGGTTTATATTGAAGGGGGTGGGAGGTCTTTCAATCTCAAAGTCGCTACTGCTGACGGCATTGGTGAAAACAACGGCTGCACCTACATCAATTGGGACGCTGGTATTGTCCGGCTTTACGATGGCGCGGCGTGGCAACTTATTGGTGATTTTGAAACCGATACATGGAAATATGTCCGCGTTATTGCTGATGTCAGTAAAAGCGAATTTGATTTCTACGTCGGAGATGATAGAAACGATGCGTTAGGTGCCAAACCGGAGAAAAGGCTTCCTTTTCGGAATGCTGCACTCGGCCCCGTTGCTAAGTGGGTCGCTTTCTATACGTGGGGAATAACTGCCCCCGGTTACGTTGATGATTTGCTCATCTATGAAGGGGAAGATCCACTCGACCTTGCCGTTGATCCGAACGGAAAAGTCGCGACACTCTGGGGATATGTCAAGCAGAGGTTGTAGGAAAGGTCCCCGCTTTAGAGAAATGTGGAGGTGAAAAGTGAATAACAGCGAAACAATTGGTCTGACACCAGCACAACGACTCCACTTTGACATCTACGGTTTTGTCCTGTTAGAGAACGTCCTCAACGCCGATGAAATTGAGCGTATGAAGGGCGCGCTCTATAGAATGAAAACCGACGAGAATCTGGATGCCAAGCGGGTCTATGTCCGAGGACCTGGTGAACATCATGTGCTTTTCGGGAATCTTGTTGCGTATGATCCAGCACTGTTGGAATACGCCGCGCATCCACGACTCGTGCCACTGGTTGAAGAAGTCGTAGGTGGGGCGGTACGCCTTGAGGAAACCGAAGCGATCATTAATAGTCGTAATCCGGAGATGGAATTGGACGAACTCTATAAACGCCGCTATAACCCGACAGGGTTTCATCGTGGAACTCAGCACGGTTGGGGTACCTACATTGAGCAGAATAAGTTCCACTGCATCTTCGTGAAAACGCTTGCCTACCTCACCGATGTCGGCCCAGACGATGGTGGGACATGCGTTATCCCCGGAAGCCACCGCTTAACGTGGGATCAGAAAGAAATGATCGAGGCGGCACTCTCTGACGACAAACTCATCTACCAAGTCGAAGCGTCAGCCGGTTCCGTTCTGCTTTTTGCCGAGGCGTTAATCCACAGCACAACTGCCATCCGTAGCGATAAAGAACGTGTGATTCTCATCTCCGGGTACACGCCGCCGATGGTACGGGAGTGGCCCGGCAACGAGGTCAGTCCTGAGTTTGTTAAGACATTGCCGGAAGACATCCGGCCGCTTATTTCAGGCAGCGACAGTTGGCACTGGAAACGGCGGTATTAATTGCCTTTGGTGTCGCTCCGTTTATGCTCCCGAAGTCCGTGGCATCCACAACGGTTCTTTCCCCATCTCGGCGAACAATAACTTCATCACCAGATCCGCCTTTAACGCTGCGTGTTCGGCAGAATCCCACAAATTTTTGACCTCTCCTGGATCCTCTTGCAAATCAAACAGTTCTCCATACTCTTGGTTGTAGTAGACAGTCAGTTTATAACGATCGTCAACATAAGTTTTAACGTGCACTGTTGTCGGTTCATGATGGTTTTCGACGATGATATGGTCGCGCACCTGTTCTGTTTCACCCGACCAGACTGGCATTTGATTGACACCCGTCATCGGTAGCGGGATGTCGATACCGGCGGCACTAAGGAATGTAGAGGCTAAATCTACCAATGTTTGCAACGCGTCGGAGTGTCTCCCAGCAGGTACGACCCCCGGATGCCGCACGATAAACGGCACTCGGATCACGTCTTCATAGTGAAATGCCCCCTTCGCGACGAGTCCGTGTTGTCCGTAAAAATGTCCGTGGTCGGATGTGAAAACAACCAACGTGTTCTCTGCGATCCCTAATTCGTCGAGTTTCGCCAAGATCTTCCCGATGTATTTGTCCATCAGCGTCACCATTCCGTAATAGACTGCGATGTCTTTGGCGAGTTCCTCCCGATCGCGTAAATGTGAGTTGAAGCCGTGTACACCCTTTCCACTTTCACGCCATGCAGAGAAGTCAGGTTTTTCTTGTTGCGTGAGTTGAAAATGTGGTGGATTGTTATCATGTTCTCCCTCGGTTACGGAGGGCACTGTCAATGCTGTTGGGTCGTACATCGTATCCCATGGCTCTGGAACGAGATATTTTGGATGTGGATCGAAGAAGCTCGCCCAAAGGAAAAAGTTTTCGCCGTTCTGCTGATATGCTTCCATGAGTGCGTTGGTGCGTTCCGCAATCCATGTATCATAATGATATTCTTCTGGAATGTGCCATTTCCGATATTGCCCGCGGGCATTTCCTGTCGGTGGAGCGAAGTAGTCTCGCCAATTTGTACAACCATTTTCTTCCATCCAGATGGCATAGTGCTGTCCGACATGTGCTTCGTCGGCGTGGTTGCGTGCGAGTTCAACGTGTTCAAACCCGTAAAACGGTTCATTGAAACTGCGCCAAAAGTCTAAATCTTGGAGGATCGGATAGGATTCGAGAGATGGGAATTCTTCAGTCCCGTGAAGTTGTTGAAAATGTGCTTTTCCGACGAGAGCAGTGCGATACCCTGCATCCGTGAAATCTTCACCGACGGTATGCTCATCTTCAGAGAGTTTTGTGCCGAGGGACCATGCACCGTGTTGGCTCGGATATTTTCCTGTGATAATGGAGGCACGTGTCGGTGTACAGGTAGGGTTTGGGCAATAGGCTCTATTGAAAAGCGTGCCTTGTTGTGCCAATGCATCCAAGTGCGGGGTCTGAATTTCAGGGTTGAGGCAGCCCAAAGTGTTCCAATGTTGCTGATCACTGGTGATAAGTAGGATATTCGGTTTGGTTTCAGGCATACTGTTTCCTTCGCGTCTTATTTAAAGATCGGATTAATATGTAGAGTGCTATCACTATACTATAGATATTGTGTCCGTAGGAAGTTGAAGAAAATTGAATGCTTCAGTAAATTCCTACTACGAGTCAATTTGTCCAGTCTTCCAGTCGTAGGCCGAACTCGGCAATCCTTTGAAAGTCTGAATCTGCAGTGACGAGAATTGCATCGAGTCCCATAGCGGTCGCGGCTATCCAAAGGTCGTTCTCTGACAAAGGTGTCCCATGTTGTTCAGCGTAATTTTTCATGGAGGCATAGTAATCGGCAGCTTCCTTTGGAACTGCTAAACATGGCAATCCTTCAAATAAATTAATGGCTTGATTTTCCAAGACTTGTCGCCTGCGACCTCTTGGGAGTCTCTGAATTCCAAAAAGGATTTCGCCTCTAACAATCGTACAGGTAAAGAGATAGTCGTTGAGATTGGACAGGGAATTGAAGTGATCGGTAACATGAGGGTTGTGTGCCATTAAAAAACTGCACGTAGATGTTTCTAAGAGATAGTCCATTAACTATTTACCTTCTGACTCATCGAAGTCGGAGTCAAAATGGATTGGAATCTCTCCTTCTTTAATTGAGTGTAGTAAAGCCGCTGCATCTTCCATGGAGACATCGTGTGATTTGTTAATGGCTTTCAAGATCTGTTTGGGTTGACCTCTTCGTTCAAGTTTTGGCAAATCTTTGAGGTTTTCTAAACTTCTTGTTGGCGTTTGCGATCCGCAGACGAGGTATTCCAAATGATGCTTCAATTCTTCTATCTCAGAGGCGGACAACTTCTCAATAGTATTAAACACCCATTTTTTCGTTGTAACTGACATAGTTTTCCTCCTTCTTCGCGATGCACCGAAACTCACTTACGCCCGGTCTTACCCTCATTGTACCGTCTAACGTGTGTAGACACACAATATAGGCATTCCGGAATCTCTGCCCATCTAAGGTGCTCCAAATACGCTATACAACCTTCTTGTGTTGGGAATGCCTCTATCACTTTCACTAAATCCATCAGGAAACTCCTCTGGCTAAGAGTTGTTTTTTTTCAAAGTTTCTGATACAATGTCAGGTAAGTGTGGATCCGGAAAAATCAACTCACTTTTTTGGGTTCAAATAGGGGACGGACACATCCTATTTTCTCACTGAGATTATACCATAGAAACCCCTTATTTACAAGGGGGTATTACGCTTTTCTAACAACTTTCTGCAAGCCCAAAACGACTAAGTCCGTTAAAAAATGTCTCGTTCAACAACGCAGCAACCAAATCTTATCTATGTTTTCGCCGATCAGCTCCGCTATCAGTCTTGTGGCTATGCTGGGGATACCCGTGCGCGCACACCCAATATGGATAAATTCGCCACGGAGGGTGTGGATTTCTGCAATGCTGTCTCCGGTAGCCCGATGTGTGCTCCCTATCGCGCCTCACTCTTCACAGGCAAATACGCAAGTAGCACCGGTATGGTGATTAATGAACTGCGCATGAATCCAAATCACGACTGTTTCGGGCATGTGTTACATCGTAACGGCTACCAGACAAGTTACATCGGGAAATGGCATCTGTGGGCAAATCAATTGGGGAGACACAACGATCCGAAGAATTCTTACATTCCGCCGGGACGACATCGGCTTGGGTTCGATGGTGAGTGGTCGGCTTACAATTTTCATCACCTATACTTTGACACGTATTATCATAAGGACTCGCCTGAAAAGATCGTGCTTCCGGGTTATGAACCGGACGGTCAAACCGATATGGCAATTGATTATCTGCAACGAGTTTCAACGAGTGATGATCCGTTCGCGCTTTTTCTTTCAATTGGGACACCGCACGATCCGTGGACACAGGACAACGTTCCAGCCGCTGATTATGAGATGTTTCGGGATGTTGATTTCCCGTTACCGCCAAACTATCGCGATGACAACGATCCTTACGGCGATACGTGGGCGATTATGTCCGATGCAGAACGAGCTGCGCTCCCTGAGTGGATACGTGTCTATTACGCCATGGCTGCGAATCTGGATCGGAATATCGGGCGATTGCTACAGGCCATTGATAACCTGGGGTTGCGAGACAATACGATTGTTGTATTCACGTCTGATCACGGTGAGATGTTTGGTGCGCAAGGCCGTCGCGCAAAAAACATCTTTTATGAAGAGGCGGTGCGTGTGCCGTTTCTGGTTCGATGGCAGGGACAAATTCCGAAAGGTCACGTATCAGATGCATGCTTGAACACGCCGGACATCATGCCGACGCTGTTGTCTATGATGGATCTGCCGATTCCAGAGGATGTTGAAGGGACAGATTTAAGTGACGCTGCTTTTGGCCGATCCGCTGATGAACCGGTAGCGGCATTCATGCAGGGAATGGGATGTACTGCCAAGTGGGAGGACGGTTACGAGTGGCGCGCACTCCGTACAAAGCAACACACCTACGCCATCCATCGTCCTGATGGAAGTGAGAAACTTTTTGATAATGCTGCTGACCCGTTCCAAACCCGTAATCTCATTAATGAACCCAAATCGACTGAACTCCGAGAGGGATTCCGAGCACTGTTGAAGCAGCGCATGGATGCGCTCAACGATACCTTTGAGGCGTGTACGTGGTATCGCGATAACTGGACAGAGGATCGGATTATCCTGCGTACTGCGACATTGACGAAAAGAAAAACGTAAGGGTGTTCACCAATAAAAGTTTCGGAAAGGGGGAAGACCGTGGATAAGAAATACCGTGTTCAGAATGTTGAGACGATACCGAGTCCATCATTGGTCGTCTATCTCGCACAGGTTCAGTATAACATTGAGCATGCGATTGCGACCGTTGGTGGAGATGTCTCAAAACTCAGACCGCATGCGAAGACGCATAAAACCGCTGAAATTATCGCGATGGAACGTGATGCTGGCATCCTTAAGCACAAATGCGCGACGTTGCGGGAAGCAGAGATGCTGGCACAGAATGGTATTGAGGATATTCTGATTGCCTATCAAATGGTGGGCCCGAATATCAGCCGTTTCGCGTCGCTACAGCTGAAGTATCCGGGTGCTGATTTCAAGGTCGTCGTCGATCATCGAGAGGCGGTAACTGCGCTTTCATCAGCCGTAGCACAGTACGGATTGAATGTCAAAGTCATGCTGGATTTGGATGTTGGGATGCATCGCACTGGTGTACCCGTCGGTGATACCGCTGTGGACATCTATGCGCAGATTGCAGCGGCAGAGGGGCTAAAACCATGGGGATTGCACGTCTACGATGGACATATCCACGATGAAGATGTCGCTGAGCGGAAGGCATCCTGCGATAAGAGTCTTGCGCAGGTAGAGGAGATGCAGGATAGGCTTGCTGCGAAAGGGCTTGCGGTGCCTTTGATTGTGATGGGTGGCACACCGACCTTCCCTATCTATGCGGAGACTCCCGGTGTGGAGACATCACCAGGGACTTTCGTTTTTCATGATTACGGTTACAGCACGCACTTTCCAGATCTCGGTTTTACCCCTGCAGCACTGCTCCTGAGCCGTGTGATTAGTATTCCTACGCCTCATAGAATTACCCTTGATTTGGGGCATAAGGCTATCGCCGCGGATCCTGATGGGGTGCGCGGTGTCGTTTTAAATGTTGACTCCGCTGAAGTCGACAAACAGCACGAGGAGCATTGGGCAATTAATGTCCCCAATAGTTCACCGATGCACATCGGACAAGAGATTTACGTATGTCCGACACATATCTGCCCGTGTGTGGCACTACATCCTTTTTACTATGTCGTGGATATCGATGGGTATTGTCGCGGGACATGGGAGGTAATCGCACGGAATCGGACTGCTGTATGAACTTTTTAATTTATGGCCTCTTGGACCGCTCTCCATTTCATTATGAGCCGGTTCCTTGTCAAAACGCAACTGGAAGGCAAAATTAAAAAACGCTCAGGGCCACGGAAAGAAGGGGGCTGGCACATTCGCTCCCCAACTGATGAGCGTCCATAGAACCGCCATGCTAAATTCCCCGAAGACCATGCCTAAGAAAAACGGACGAAGCCTCTGGTATTGTCGGATACCGCTGTAACGTAGGATCGGCGTTTTGATGCTCCATGCGATGAAAACGGGAAACCAGAACACAATCAGTGTCCACGAAGCCGATAGTGCATACCCAAGTGGATGGAGGGGCCACCACCAATATAGCATCCTCAGGATGACTAAACCTGTTGTTACGAATACACCAATGCCAAAAAAGAGTCCGCCTGTTGTGCGGATATCTGCCCCTAACCCTTCCATCGCCGCAACATTGTCCTGAAATGCCCACAGTGGGTTGCCACGATAGGTGTAACTATACATGTAATTGGCGCCGTGGGTATAGGGAAGCCATAGATGGATGACTGCCGCACATAGGAAGGCAAGCGTACTGCCTAACACGAATACCCCTACCAACGAACGGTGAGACATTCCGACCCGATCCCTAATTTTTAAACCGTCTAAAAATCCTGTGAGGATTAATCCGCGCTGGTCGCGGGTAAAAACTGCATCGAGAAGTGACAACACGGTGAGACTCTGCGCGCCCAGCGCGGCTTTGGTCGAGACGAGTTGATAGAGATCTAGGGGTCGGAACGATGTCTCTGTCATTAGCAATCCACCTTCCGCCGTGCTACGTGCCATCACCACGGCAACAATACATACATAAACCAGTATCTCGAACGCCGCGAATCCTAAGTTCAGTCCTGCTGTATAGCACCACCCTATCGCAAGGATTAAACTGATGATAAGTCCCCAAACTGCCGTGCGATAAGGCAAAAGTTCCTCCTTTTCATCTGTTTTCGTCGCAGTAAAGGCGCGACGAAACACCTGCCGAAAGTGTGGAAATCCCATATAGATAAACGAAATTACGAGTACCATATAAGCCCCAGCAACTTGATATCCTATATAGAGTCGGGTTGGGTAGAGGGGCATGGTGCTTACCCGCCAACCAAACATCGCAGCGACAACATCTTGGAACCGTGTCAGTAGAAAAAAGAACCATAGACTGAAAAGGAGTTGGGTGGGGAGTAGATAAAAGAATCCTATTGCCGCGAAGGACAGGAAAATCGGTGTGTAGACCATAGCGTTGAATGGTCGTTCTGTAAAATATTGATTGAGTATGTACCTCAACGGGAGATTCGGGATTTGGGGCCAAATTTCGTGAAGTCCATTCAACGTAAAGATGAGAGCAGGCAGGGCAAACCCTAACCACATAAGGCGGTTCCGAAGAAAGCCGCGCCCTTCGTGTACAAACTCAAGTGGTAGTGAGACTAACGGAAATGTGAGTTTTTCGTTTTCAATCCACTGTTTGCGTAGAATTGCCGCCAAACAGAGGAAAGCAGTGAACACTAAAAAGACAAGTACGCTCCAGGCACATAACGGATCAATCCATGCGCGCCACGGAATATTGTCCCCTATTTGTAGACCCTCATAGAAACTAATGGCAATGGCTGCTTGTCCTTTTTGTTCAGGTGAAAAGGGGATCAACCACGGTTTGATGTGTGGGAAAAAGAGGGTGTCCCAACTGTTGGTTTCGTTAGTAAAGTAGTTGACTGCGATAAGTGCGGGGATGAGTTTTTCCATGATGCCTCGCGATGAGATCATTGAAGCAACGAGCATCATGCAGTAAATGCCCATCAATTCGCGAGGCGACAACCCAAAGCGATCGTTCAGTCTTTCAAGCAGCCGATTCCCTAATACCAGAAAGAAAAATAGCCCGATAACCGCAGGTGGCAACTGTAAAAACCCGATTTGGATGTAGGTAATTACTAATTCGGCGTAGGAGACGATGCAACATATAGCGATAACGAAACAGGTGCCAAGCAGGAAGGAACGTCCTGAGAGACGATTTTCATTAATAGGAAGCAATATTGCACTGTCCTCTATGAAGTTTGATAGAGTTTATCATGATGTCCTGGATTTGTCAAATCCCACTTAACAAGGTTACTGCATCCGAATAGGCTACAGTGCTTGTGTATCTAAAAAAATGTCATGCGTTTATTTTTTTGTAACCGATTCGTAAATGAAAGCGTTACTCAAAACATGAGTAATTCTGCTTCTTTATGGACTGAAGCAATGCCGAATGGATCACTTCAATCCTTTGCCAAAATTAATCCCCTTGTTGGGCTACCTCCGAAGACTTTGCGTTTGTATAGCGTATTAGGGGCTATTAAAAAGGAATATTTTTCTGGTGAAGAACCGGGGTGGTTTCGTGTACCAGAATCCGACCAACGTCTTAAGAGTATCGGATTTTCTAAGCGAGGACTTAGGAACGCTTTGAAAGAGTTGGTCCAGGTGGATTTATTGCATATCCGGACAGAGCAGGGTACACGGTTGTACCACCTGAAGTAGCATGCAAACGCTCCGGTTCCCTTTAAAAACCCCGCGCTTGGTTCTTGCGTCTGCGTCACCTCGTCGTTCTGCTTTATTATCGCAGATTGGACTAACGTTTGAGGTGCACCCGAGTGATGTTGTTGAACCACCATACAACACACATTCAAATAACTCTGCGAGTGAAGTAACACAAAAGCTTGCACTGCTAAAGGCAGCGGCTGTTGCCCAGCACTTTGATGATGCCTTAATTATCGGCGCGGATACTTTGGTATCGCTGGAGGGAGAACTTCTCGGTAAACCGATTGACGATGCAGATGCGTTCAAGATGTTGGCACACCTGAGTGGCACCTGCCACGAAGTTGTTACAGGTGTCGCCTTGATTGATGCCCAGACTGAACGCGAAATCGTCTGGGCAGAAACGACGCAGGTTCACTTTCGGGAACTACATAGGACCGAGGTAGCCGCCTATATTGCCAGTGGCGAAGCATCAGATAAGGCTGGCGCGTACGGAATCCAAGGACGGGGTGCGGCTTTCGTTCGACGTATTGAGGGATGTTATTTTAATGTCGTTGGGCTTCCGTTAGCTAGCCTCGTTGAACGCCTATCCAATTTTCATGTTTGAAGAAATTTTCCTCACGGGGAAACGACGGGCGTTTAGGGAACCTTACGTGCATTCCTTAAATCCGCCTGAGCTGTTGTTGCAGGCTACTTTCATCGGATAAAAAAGTAGTAGACATACTCCGTATGCCATCCACATTAAAGCCGTACAGCTTCCCAAACTCAGTACCAAATGAATCAAAAACCCGCAAGGACAATGGATGCAGAGGCCCAAAGTCCCATAATTAAAAAGCCTAAAAATTACACACCTACCGAGGGCTACACTGAAATTATAACGCCTGGCGAAATGGACATCACGAAACTCCATTTCGGAATTCTTAATCTCGCCCCCCAAGCAACCTTCTTTAACCATTCTGAAGATACTGAAGTCGTGTTGATTGCGTTAGGTGGACGTTGCACCTTGCTGGTGGGACATAATGGGAACAAAGCGAACGGAATTTTGGGAGAACGTCCGGACGTTTTCCACGGCGAGGCGTGTGTAGCGTATATTCCACATCATACCACTTATGAGGTGCTCGCGGGCGAAATGGGAATTGAGGTTGCCGTTTGCAAAGTGCCATCCTATGCCGAATCCGCTGCGATTATTTTACAGGCAGGGGAGACAATAGATGAAAGTGAGACGCACCTCAGGATATGGGAAAGGACCCTATCGGCGAAGGCAGATGTAGGTACAACAGATGCACACATGATGCTTACAGGAGAGGAAGCAATCTGTCTGCACAGGTTCCGAGATGCCAGTGGTGTCGCTACTTTCGATATCACGCGCACCGTAGAAACAGCACGCGTACAGTTGTATCACAACAATGTATTGGTAGTTCCAAAGCAGGATAACATTGTGGCATCGATCGCTAAAGGGATTGGCTACCAGTTGTGGGTACAGCCAGATTTCTAAGAAAACCAGATACCTATGCCGCTAAAATGAATTCAGTGCTACTCACCTTCGATGAGTTCACCGCCCTTTTTGAGAAAAGCGACAGAACTCCGCGAGATTTGAACCTTTACCTCTTGGCTATTCACTTCACCAACAGAGATGAGGATAATGTTCTTGTCGTTACTCAGGCCAAGAATTTTGCCGTGTAACCCACCATTCGTTACGATCTCATCGCCCTTGGTCAGATTTTCCAGCATATTCTGATGTTTTTTACGTTTGGCTTGTTCGGGACGCCATAATAAAAAATACATGATCGCACCCATCGCAATGAACGGAACAAGCAAACCTGTTATCTGATCCATAAAGTCTCTCCTTCTTGGCAAGTCAAAACTTGCTATTAAAAAATCAAAGAATTAGCATGGCATCGCCATAGCTGTAAAAACGGTAATTGTGTTGGAGTGCTTCTTGATAAGCTTGCCGAGTCAGGTCTCTTCCAGCGAAAGCACTCACGAGCATAAGTAAGGTTGATTTGGGTAAATGGAAGTTGGTGACCAAGGCATCTATCGCATTAAATCGGTGCCCGGGATAAATAAAAAGTTCACTGTAGCCCCTGTAAGGCTGGATAGTGCCTGTCGTGCTTGCGGTTTCTAAGGAGCGCACAACTGTGGTCCCAATGGCAACGATTTTCTGTCCTGCTTCCCGCGCTATGTGGATCCGGCTCGCTTCCGTTTCAGTGAGGTGGATGTATTCGGCATGCATCTTATGTGTTTGAATATTTTCCACTTTCACCGGTTGGAACGTTCCGGGGCCGACATGTAACGTTAGCATCGCTATTTCTATCCCGTTGTTTTTCAATTCCTCCAACAATTCTTGTGTAAAGTGCAAACCTGCTGTAGGAGCTGCAATCGCACCTTCGGTGGCGGCGTAGACTGACTGATAGCGGACGTTATCCTCAGCGTTCGGTGGGCGACGAATATAAGGAGGCAAAGGCATCATACCGACATCTGCAAGGATGGCTGAAAACTCACCAATATAGTCGAAACGGACGATACAGTGTCCGTCATTAGGTTTCGCGAGGACCTCTGCTGTTAGGACACTGTTGCCGAAGACAATCTGTGTGCCGATGTGGAGACTCCGTCGCGGCTTGGCGAGGACCTCCCATGTATCTGGATCTTTTTCCCTGATGAGAAGGAGCTCTATCTTTCCGCCGGTTCTGCGTTTGTTGCCAATTAACCGTGCTGGGATTACCTTCGTATCATTTAAGACTAACAATGCATCGTGGGGCAGGTATTTCCCAATCTCCGAAAACTGAGTATGGTGGATAGCACAAGTATCGCGATCGACTACCAAGAGTCGTGACGCATCACGTTGTTGAAGTGGACGTTGCGCGATCTGGTCAGCGGGTAAATGGTAGTCAAAATCTGTGAGTTTCATAGTATGGTTGTCGGTTACAAGAGAGTTTATTAAACGAAACCTCTTAACTGAAAACCGAAGACCATTAGTAGAATAGTGATTGTTGAGATCCTACAGGATAGTCGAAGTACTCATAGGCAGCATCGCTTGCGATCCGTCCGCTGGGTGTGAGCATCAAAAATCCCTCTTTAATGTAGTAGGGTTCGTAGACCTCTGCGATAGTGCGTTCATCTTCACTCAGGGCGACAGCGAGTGCTTTAAGCCCCGCACGTCCATTGAATTTTTCAATGAGTGTCTGAAAATAAGCGTAGTCTTGTGCGTTTAATCCGCGCTCATCAATATCAAAGAATTTGAGTGCCTCTTCCACAACCTCAAGTGAGAGAGTACCGTCTGCTTCGACTTGGGCGTAGTCTCTAACGTTAGCGAGCAGTTTGTTTGCGATCCGCATCGTGCCACGCGAGCGACAAGCTAAAGTGTATTCTGCATTTTCATCGATATTAATACTGAGTTTTTCACTGTTAATGCGAATAGCCTGTTGGATGTCTTTTGCCTCGTAGTAGTTAAGGTGAATGCGGATGCCGAACCTATCGCGAAAAGGACCGGAAAGCAGACCTTCACGTGTTGTCGCACCAACGAGTGTGAATTGCTTAAGGGGCATTTGCACAACATCCGATGCGGGACCTTGACCAATGGCTAAATCCAGTTGGTAATCCTCCATTGCAGGGTAGAGCAGTTCTTGAACATACCCTTTCATCCGGTGAATTTCATCAATAAATAGAATATCACCCTGGTCGAGGTTCATCAAGGTTGAAGCAAGATCGAGTTTCTCCATAACCGGACCTATCGCCTGTTTGTAGTTGCTCTGAGCTTCATTGGCAATGATCCTCGCAAGTGTGGTTTTCCCAAGGCCTGGAGGACCAACAAGTAGCACGTGTTCCAACGCGTCTCCCCGCTTTTTGGCAGCCTCAATATGGATACGGAGTTGTTCTTTCGCCTGATCCTGCCCGATAAATTCGCTCAGTGTCTCCGGACGGAGGCTATATCCAAAACCGTCATCTTCTTCTGTTAAGTCTTGCATCCGGTCGAAATCTGATATTTCGTGATTAGCCATTTTTTTCGTCCTAACAGGGATAGTTATCAGTTGTCGGTAATCGGTTTTCAGTTAAGAGGTTCTCGTTTGGCAAAACCCTCTTGTAACGAAAAACTTTAACCATCAATTTGTGCTTTAACACTTATAACAGAGACGAGTTGATGGTTAAAACCGAAAGGGTTACGTAGCAACCGGCACCGAAAACCATAGTTAAAAACTAATTTCGGATATATCGGAGTGCTTGCGCGATGAGATTCTCTCGTTGCGCAGACTCCCCGAGAACTTGTTGTGCTTTATCAATAGCTTGTTCTGCTTCAAGTTCCGATGCCCCGAGGTTAACGAGGATTTTGATTGCCTCTGCATCTGGATCCCCAGTCGGTTTTCCGAGGTCAACATCGCCTTCGAGTTTCATTTTCATAATGTTCTTTTTTAGTTTGGTGATGATGACTTGGGCGATGTCTTTGCTTAAACGTGGAACTCGCGTGAGGGTCGTTGCATCTCCACGGTGGACAGCGCGTTGGAATTGCGAAGGTGACAACCTCGCAACGATATTTTGTGCGAGTGCTGGTCCTACACCGGAGACAGTGATAGCCAATTCAAAAACTTTAAGGGCATCCTTTGAAGTGAACCCATAGAGCGTAATTTTATTGTCTCGATTTTGGTAATAATATGTATAAAAGATAACAGTATCACCTATAGCGGGTAGGTCCGTTACAATTCTCGGTGGCACATCGATAGCATACCCAATGCCGTTTACATCTACGATAATCTGTGTTGTTTCTTTATCTACGAGAACGCCTTTGATATAGGAAATCATTTTTTAATTTTCCTTGCGGTGAGATGACGTGGTTTTAGACTTTAAGGTGTCTTCCGTAGAAGTCGAAGAAACACCGAAGCAAAACCCTTCCAAATGTAAAGCAAAGACAAATTATGCCATTTAAAGAGAGCCTAATTTCATTAGGGCTTACGGATACTGCTGTTTTGTAGCATAACCTGTCAGGTTGTGCCACGAGAACACCTGTGTTTTTTGGTGTTCTCCCTCTCACAAAGCGTCAGATGGTCAAAATTGCGTAAGTCTTGTTCATTACAGGATTATGTTTTGCGCGTGCGTTCTTTTTTATTTTCCTTCTGGTTTTTCTTTCGGCGAATGTAATCTATTAGGGCCGAGTGTATTTTTCACGGCGTTGAAGGACTTTGTAGGAGCGAGCATGGCAGAGTGCTAGCGCAAGGGCATCTGCTGCGTGATCAGGACAAGGTGGTTCCTTGAGTTTAAGTAGTGCTTGGGTCATCTTCTGCATCTGGGATTTCGTGGCTTTCCCGTAACCAACAACTGCCTGTTTGACTTGGGTCGGTGTATACACAGTAACAGGACGATTCGCATTCGCAGCCGCGAGTTTCACAATACCTTTAACTTCACCTACGGCGAACGCACTGCTTGTATTTTCACTAAAAAAAATATCCTCAAGCACTATACTCTCTATAGTGAATTTGGCAATCAGATCGGTTACGGCATCATAAATTTGTTTCAACCGCACCTCTGACGCTGTTTTTGGACTGGTGCTGATGTTTCCGAAACTCCGCGAAATGAGACGACTCGCGTGAGCTTCAACCACGCCGTATCCAGTATTTCCAATGCCCGGATCGATGCCAAGAATTATTTTTTTAATTTTCCTTGCGGCTCGATGAGGAGGGGTTTTGCCTTTGATGTCCTTTCCTGTAGAGCCGTCCTCCTAGCGCAAACCTCTATAGGATTGCGGGACAGTATTACGGACTCGGTTTTTGATGCCGTCACCAAACACCTTAGGGATTATGAGCAGAACTCACTCCTACCACTGATAGTTAAGTAGTCATGAGTGATATACGGCAGTTAAGCTGCATCTTCTAAAAGGTTATCGGGAATATCGAAGTTGGCGTAGACTTTCTGGACATCATCGAGTTCGTCGAGGGCATCCATGAGGCGAAGCATCCGTTCCGCTTCTTTCCCATCAAGTTTAACGGTGTTTTGTGGAATCATACTGATTTCAGCAAGTTGGATTTCAGCGGATGTTTCTTGAACTGCCGTTAAAACGCTATCGAACATCTCAAGGGGCGTAATGATTTCCATACCTGTTTCGGAAGGAGTTACATCTTCAGCCCCCGCTTCCACCGCGATGAGGAACAGTTCTTCTTCATCGATGCTATCAGGTGTAACGACGATCAATCCGCATTTATCAAAACCCCACGCGACGCATCCGCGTTCTCCGATTCTTCCTTCATGTTTGGTGAAAGTGTGTCGAATCTCCGCAACTGCCCGATTGCGGTTGTCGGTCAGAACTTCTATCATTAGTGCGACACCACCGGGGCCGTAACCCTCATAAAGGATTTCCTCGTAGGTTTCACCCTCAAGCTCACCGGTGCCTCTAAGGATGGCTTTCTCAATGTTATCGTTAGGGACGTTGCTTGATTTTGCTGCTGCAATTGCGGTGCGGAGTCTTGGGTTCATGTCCACATCGCCGCCGACACGTGCTGCTGCGGTAATTTCTTTCACCAACTTTGAGAAGAGTTTGCCCCGTCTGGAATCGTTTGCTGCTTTTTTATGTTTAATTGTTGACCACTTGGAGTGTCCTGACATGATGTGTATCCTTTCTGATGTAATTAATATAGCATAAGATGGCAAAAGATGAAACTAAAATCTATGTTATTATGGTGTTACGGTTTCCTAAACTCGCGATGAAGGCAAACCTTATCGAACAGATAGTCGGCAGTTCACTTCTTATAGTAGATTCCATAATTACTTATACACTCGTAGTGTCGTGTGAACTCGGAAGTTATATGTTCTAATGGGGCACAGGAGACCAACGGTCTCCTATGCTACAAGTGTGAATTTATTTTCAGATTTTACTATAACTCTCACACATTGTTAAAGAGGATAACAAGTGATGTCAGCCTGAAACAACGGCGCAGACGACCCTTAAGCGAAAACTTGTATTGAACCCATCGCGCTATTTAACGCCTTGCGAATCATTATAGTAGACACGGAAAATAAGTTTACATTTTTAGAGGTTTCTGTTATCCTCTGTGATTATGGCATATTCAGCAGATTTACGCAAGTGCGTGCTGGATTTCATTCAGAAGGGTGGCAGGAAAACCACCGCGGAACGCACCTTTGGCATCTCCAGACGGACGATCTATAATTGGCTTGAAGCGGAAGACCCCTTTGCCTCTGAGAAGCCAGGACCCAAGGGACCCCGACTTATGGATCATGAGGCCCTTCGGCAACAGGTCGCAGAGTTTCCGGATCACACCCTTGCCGAGCGTGCCAAACACTTCGGTGTTTCCACAAACGGCATCTTCTATGCGTTGTCAAAACTCGGTATCACGCGAAAAAAAAGACGACAACCTACAGGGACCAGT
>RKRR01000002.1 GCA_007571305.1 Candidatus Poribacteria bacterium
GTATCATGAATTATATTTTCGTTAAGCCTTAGCCCCGTAAGTTGTGCTAATCCTACAAGCGGAGCAATATTCCTGATTTCGTTACCGCTAAGTTCTAAGCTTGTGAGTTGTGTCAATCCTGTGATCGATGTAATATCTACAATTTGATTGTTACTAACGGATAGGTTTTTCAAATGTTTTAAGCCTGCGAGTGGTTTAATGTTACTACTAATTTGATTGAAAGAGAGCTCTAAGAAGTAAAGCTTCTCTAATTTACTGAGTGGTTTGATATCGCTGACTTGATTATTGCTGATGGATATGCTTCTCAAATGTTTTAATTCGGTAAGTGGTTTGATGTCGCTGATTTGATTATTACTAAGTCTTAGGGACTGAAGCTGCGTTAGTTTTTCAAGTGGTGTGATGTCTTTAATCTGATTCCACCGCAGAGATAACGTTGTAAGTTGTGTCAATTTTGTGAGAGGAGTTATATCGTCGATTTTGTTATAGTTCAGATGCAACGCTGTGAGTTTTGTCAATCGAGCAAGCAGTTTGATGTCACTGACTTCGTTATAAGAAAGGTTTAACTTCGTGAGTTTTGTCAATCGAGCAAGTGGTTTGATGTCACTAATTGAATTCTGTACAATCTCTAAATCTCTCAACTGCGTTAATCCGGCAAGCGGCGTAAGGTTCGTAATTTGATTCTGATAGATATATAAACTGGTTAAACCGGTTGCTCTCTCTAACCCTGTTAAGTCTTGGATATCTTGCCCACTGACAGATAGGTGAGTTAATTTTTTCAGTTCCTTCTCCATGATAGGCTCGCTTTCATCTAACTTGAGGGATCCTCGTACTACAGCAGCCAAGTTCGAGTCAGGTATCTCCACGGGTTCAGGCGATGAACAACTTACAAAGACAATCAGTGGGAGAAAAACAAGACAAAAGAGTCTCATTAGGTCAGTTTCCTTCAATTTCGACGAAGAATCTCTGTTAAGATCACAATTTGGACAACATTCATTGGGAGTATAGCAGTTTCCCTCGTAAATTACCAGTGTTTTCGGAATGCAATTTTTGCATCCGATTCAAGCGAAATCTGTTATAGTAACCTTCAAAAACTGCGGGCCTCGTGTAGTCCTATGGCATTCATGAATCAGACACTCACCGCAATAGATGGTATCACGGTGGGGCACGCGACCAATTCAACTGCCCGGACAGGGTGTACCGTTATCCTCTGTCCGGCCGGAGCAACGGCGGGCGTAGATGTGCGCGGGGCTGCCCCCGGTACACGCGAGACAGAAGCACTCCGTCCGGGACGTTTGGTCCAAAAAGCACATGCTATGCTCCTAACAGGTGGAAGTGCCTTCGGGTTAGACGCGGCAGGTGGTGTCGTTCAGTATCTTGAGGAGCAGAACATCGGTTTTCCCGCAGGCCCTGTTCGGGTGCCGATTGTTCCTGCTGCTGTGATTTTCGATTTGGAGGTGGGTGATGCAAGGGTACGTCCTGATCGGGAGATGGGGTATCAGGCGTGTCTCAACGCTACAGATGAACCCGTAGTGATGGGGGCTGTCGGAGCAGGCACAGGGGCAACAGTGGGTAAAACTCCGGGTGTTACGCCTTCTCTGGGCGGTGTCGGCTCGGCATGTATGCGTCTCGGCTCAGGTTTAATTGTTGCGGCAATTATGGTTGTGAATGCACTTGGGAACGTTGTGCATCCAAGGACGGGTGAGATTCTGGCAGGTGGAAAAGAAAATGGCGATTTTGTAGACATCACGGGACGGCTCTTGGACGCAGACTTGGTTCAGGGCACCAATACGACTATCGGTGTTGTGGCTACAAATGCGATACTTTCCTCCGCAGAAGCTCACCGAGTCGCAGAGATGGCACACGACGGAATGGCACGCGCCATTCGTCCGGCGCATACGATGTTCGATGGAGATACACTTTTTGCTCTTGCTACAGGACCTCACACTGGAAGCACTGTAAATGCCGTTGGTATTCTCGCTGCAGAAGTAGTCGCAGAAGCGATTGTTAACGCAGTGACCATCTAAATCGGTTTCCCTTGCATTGCCTCTGGAATTTCAATACCGAATTCGTTCAGCACCGTCGGGGCAATATCGTATATACTCTGTGTAGGCATTTTTCCGATGTGTCGCGACCCGGGGGACATTTCTACAGTGGAATCGGATGCAGATTTGAAAATGTAAATTCCCATCTCTGCGTGGTTGCAATCGTCGGGTCCGGTATCGTTTTCGTAGGTATAAATGCTGTTGTATCCGACGCTTCCAACTGAGCGCCAAAAGAGATTACCGAAGTAGACAATGAGATCCGGCGCGATGTTTCGGCATTCTCGATATACCTCTTCGGGTTTGAAGACACGTGTGCCGATGTTATGTCCCTCCTCATCTACGATTGCTTCGAGCTGCTCCTTCAGTTCATCTCGGACGCTCTCATAATCTTCTGCCCTGACAATTCCGTGAGGTTCCCTACCTTCAATGTTAATAAAAATTCGCGCGTAATACCCACCTTCTCCCCACGCTTTTGTTTTTTTCCAGTCCACTAAATCCGCTGTCCATCGTGTAATTCCTTCAGGTTCGCATTTAAGTGTCAAATAACCGTGTTGTCGAAGCCATTCATTGACGCAGATACCCCCATCCATCCGTTTCGCGCCGTGGTCGGAAACAATCATGACCGTAGTGCTTTCGTCTACGCACGTTAATGTCTCTCCGAGTTCAGTATCGAGAGCGCGATAGTAGTTCCGCATCGTATCTGAAAAGGGCGAGTGCGGTTCGTACTTCGGGTGTGTTTTGTCCCAAAATCGCCAGAAGGCGTGATGGAGTCGATCCGACCCCATTTCAACCATTGTAAAGAGGTCCCAGTCCTTTGTTTCGAGCAGATAACGTGCGAGTTTGAAACGTTCTGCGGTCATTTTGAGGAGTTGTTGCTCCAGTTCGGCGCGCCGATCGGTGCGAAAATTGGGTATATCAATCATGTAGTCGCTTGGGACTTGTGTGATTTCCCGTGTAAGTCGCCTTGGGAAGGTCCATTGTGAATTGAGATTGGGTGTGAGGAAACTGGTAACCATCCATCCCGGAAACGGTTTTGCTGGGTAGGTGAGCGGCACTCCCAAAACGACTGATTTCTTTTGCGCCTGCCCCAGCAGGTCCCAGAGAGTCGGCACTTTGATGGCGCGGGAATTGGCGATAGCGAGTGCGTCGTAGGAATAATCCGTGCGATTGCGGAAACCATAGATACCGAGTTCACCCGGATCACGGCTGGTCATCATGCACATCCATGCTGGCACGGTGATCGGCGGGATCGTGCTTTCTAATTCACCATAGATGCCTTCTTCCATCAAACGATGTGTATTGGGCATATCCGCTTTGAAAGCGTCAAAAACAATCTCAGGAGCGGCACAATCCCAACCGATAATAAGCACGCGTTTTTTCATTTTAATACCTTTACCAATTATCTGCGTTTTTCTTCCTCCGTTTGTGTTGCGAGATATTTTAAATCTGGTTTTATGTCAGGTGGATAGCGAATCTCCCATATCTTAACGCGCGCGTTAGAGAACTCTTGATTCGGATAAATAAGAACGAATGCCTTACTCTGTTGCTGACTTAATAACGGGTTACTGTCAAATTGATCACCAATTAACATCAAATGTGTTGCGCCATGCGTTTTTAAGAATTCTAAACATAGCCGTTCCGATTTAACACGCTCCACATATTGCTCATAAAGGTATATCCAATTAGGAATATAATGATCAGGATCTGTAATTGTTTTCACACCGCCGAAAACATTCAACTGTGTACCGTAATTCCATTTTGCTGCGATAACGGCGGTCCGTGGAAGTTCTGTATCTATCCAATGGAATGCTATCATTATCTGGCTGTTACCGGGAATTGGTTTACGCATCTGGGCTGCGGCAGAAATTGTACGTTTTGCATAGGCACCTAAAGGAGGAAAAAACATGACACTCAGGAGAAGCACACAACATGCGATTGTTTTTGTTAGTCGGGTAATAGTGTTATATTTCCCGCCCTCTACAGTCGGGAATAGATAGTTCGTTATAAGTTCTATAAACACTGCCGTAAAGAAAGCAAGAGGAACACCGATAAAGAAGTCATAGCGTTTCCCACCTCTTGAAAGTCCAACCCACAAGAAAAACCATGTGAGCATTGCAAGCGTCACTAATTCGTTTTTTTTCATCCCCCTCCATAAATAGGCAAGGCTTCCGAGACTTAGGAACACCAATCCTAATGAAATCAAAAAGAGTATATTGCACGTGCCAGCATTTGTCCATCCGCTGATCACGTCTCTAAAGAAAGTTGTTCCAACAAACAGAAAAATTGAACCAGCGAGAGGGAGGCTTTTCCATTTCCAGAGATGAAAACTAGCGAGGATTGCACCAAGACTGCCGAATAGAAAAACCGTGCCGTAACGGTTTATCCAGTATCCACTTCGAGGATCTCTAAGTTCCCCAATACTTTTCATGAGTTTGCTTTCACTAAAAGCGAAAGCAGTTGTCTCAAAGGTATCAAATTGAAAAAAAAAGAAACTGATGCCCGAAATCATGACAATGAGCGTTAATCCCCAAGCAAGTTTTTGGGTATATGGACGGAGCGGTTGAAAAAAAAGAAGCAATAGGAACTTCATCCCGCGTAGGGAAAATATGACAACCGGAGGGACAAGCATCAGGACAGCAACATGCGTCGAAAAGCCTGATCCATTACGGTAAGCTGGACTAATAAGGAATAGCCACGGTATGAACATGGACATCCAAAGGATATATTCCAATAAATTCTCTTCTGTCTCTATGGTACAGAACTTCCAAAGTTCAATAGCGTGTATGATTAAAAGGAAAGAACCGAATCCCTCCCAAGAAAGTCCTCCTAGGAACACAGTCACGCCAGAGATCACGGTTGTGAGATATCTTTGCCATCCCGTTATAATTTGTTCTTTCCATAAGTAACTGGTGACGGCAATCGTCCCCGCCATCCAACACCATGCATCTCGGTCGCCAAAACCGGCAGCACTTCGCTCTATGCTGCCGGGTAGAGTTGCCAAAAGAAGACTGACGAGGGTAGCAAAGAGGAGTCCGTAAGAACGAGTGAAAAATAAGAAAATAACACTAAGACCCACAGAAAAACAAAGAGGTGGGAGATAGAGTTGTATCTGATATAAAGACCACCACGGAAACGCCTTATAGAAATATGCTATCGCGTAGGCGTAAAGGGAGAGCAACTGACCATTATCTCTACCAAGAGGCAACCATCGGTGCATATCACGTTCAGGAAGGTGTCCACGTTCAGTAATGATGCCCGCCTGCCAATAGTAGAGATAGGCATCATGTTCGGTAAATTGCCTTGGTGGAAGGTGCTCTGTGCCTTGAATACGGATCCAGAAAGACAATAGTATAATACCAATGAATAATACGCCGGTGCAAACGTGACAGAAAAACCTGTTTTCCATTTCCTATATTGGAGGACACTTTCACCTAGTGTTATTCTCATGCCGCCTGCGTTCTCTCGCCTTCTGAACAAATTCCCGTAGACGTTCCCTGCGCTCCGTACAGCAGTTACAGAACTTCTTTTTAACAGTCAGTGTGTCCTTCGTCTGTGTAGATGTGCTTGTTTCCACTTGTGTATTCCTCACCTCTTTCTGCACAGTGGGTGTATGGATCGCATAACTGATAAAATCTACGAGGAGCACAGCAACCGCAAAGACAGCAACACCGTATAGAAGGTAGATCTTTTTCATTTCTCCTTTTCTTCTCCTTGAATGGAACGTTCAATGTACCTCGCGTACTCCGGATCCGATTCTTTCAGATGGCGAAGTCCCTCCTCGGGTCCATAGCGACTCAACGCTCGCATCGCAGCCTGAAAACGTTTGGGTGAAAAACTTTCAGGCAAACTTTCTTCAAATTCAACCAAATCCTTTTCCAGATCAACTTCAGCAGGCAGCTCCGAGGTATCCGAGAGTATCGAATTAAACAATTTTTGGATTTCTGTGTCAATGTCTATATCATTTTCGGTGAGAACGTCACGCATCTCAAGAACATTCGACTTTGTGCTTGGTTCTTGCGGGGCCACAGGTGGTTCTACGGTTGGAGAATCGACCACTAACTCCTTCTCATGACTTGGGTGTGGCGCGCCGGGGACAGTCTCTTCTGTCTCTGAAACAGGGGGTGTTGCAGCGGGTTGGTGATAATTTTTCAGAATGTCAAATGCCCATTTACCGAAAGCAGCATCGTCTGTCTCAAAATACAAACTTCCCCAGGCATTGTATCTTTCTTCGGCGACAAATTCCATTGCTACTTGCAAATGATCCTCTGCATCGCTTTCCTCAAGGCGGTCAATTAATGCTTGTCGAACCCGTGGCTTGGCTGACTCGGGAGTTTCGTCCGGAAAGTGTTCCCGAAATTTCTTCTCAAATACCCTAGAAAAGGCACTTTTGTCAACCTCTAACCCTTGTGACTCAAAGAAGTCAAGCGTAGCATACAGACTTGTCGGTTGAGTTTCTAAAAACGCCTCATACTCCGGAGTATCCATGATGGCTAACTTTTTCCGCCGATAATCGGAAATGGGTTGTCCTTCTATATGACGCTCGCGAGCCATCTGTCTGAGAAGTTCAGCTTTATTGGAGACTTCAGGTCGCGATTGCTGCTCCTCAACAATGACAGGAATCTGGACAGTATTCTCTTCGCGGTGGGTTCTCCAAAAAACATACCCCGCTATCACCGTGAAAAGGGTTCCAAGGATAAGGAAATGTTTCCACATAAGCGACCTCCTATCATGTCATTTCTCATAATTTGATAATCGACTCAAAATAAAGGTTTGTTCAACCCACTTCAAAAATAAATCTGTAGTTGGGAAATTCGTGACGATCTCCCCGATGAGTATAGGCTTCTCGATAGCAATCCATAGTAGACCATCTGATTGCCCATCTGCCTCAAATCGCGCCTGTATCCAATCTGTGTCCGTCTTTTCGGCTTCTGTCACAAATTTACCATAATGCCGTAAGAACTCACGCGTTCCTGCGGAGTCTCCCCGCGCAAACCGGTTATTAAACCACGGTTTTATATGTTCTTGATTAAGAGTAAATGACCAAATACTATCAGGGTCAACGGTTTCGAGCATTCGCTTTACGCGATTGCTCAAAAAACTGGATGATCGTAACTCTGTGGCAGCAATCCTGTATTTCTGATTTCCTGTCTGCCAAGCGCACATGCGTATCATACTCGCACGCCGACGAATTAGAGTCAGTTGATGGATGGCTAAAAACGCCTTCTCAGTGGGTTCCCCAAAGTGTTCACGCAAAAAATCTCTGTATTTCTCAACGGGCGGGGGCGCAACATTAATAAACTCTTCAAGCGTCTCAAACGGCTTATCTGTCGGATACACCCGCCTGACAAAATCTAAATAGACTTCAGAACTGATTACCTGCTTAAGGGTTTTGAAGTTTTCATCTAAAATTGGATCTGAAAACATACCTCGTAGTTTCACAAATACTTCTGCACACTGCAATTTATACGATGATTCTTCGACATGTTCCTCTATACGGGTTACCTCCTGTCCTCCATAAGAAAGAACCGTATAGTTGAATAGGCAGCAAAGGAGAATAGGGAATATATAAAGCATTAAGCGGTGAACCATTGCTATATTAACTCCTATTTTTAAATGTGTAAGGTTGTGAAATAAATCACAACCGTTACAGAATTGGGTTAGCAATCACTTGGAACATTAGCACAAACCCCGTCGGCATAGTCGTCAGCGTCTTCACAAGCGTCTGAGTCCGAACCATGCTCCCCACAAATTAAAGAAGCACGTCCACGCGCAACGGAACATGCCAAAATTGCTGCAGCGCATTCTGGAGCATTGCTACCAGAAGCATAAGCTTCATTTAAATCTTGGTCATTCTGGTATGTAACGTATAGACTCATGACAGCAAATAGTGTCAGTAGGCAAACTGCTGCAATGATTCGTTTTGCGTGCTTACGATTAAGTCGAATCATGAGTAATAATTTCTCCTTATTTGTATCACCCCTAACGTGATGGAAATCTACCATTTCTGAGAGTGTTGACCAAATAATAATGTGGAAATTGGTAGAAACCCTCTTGACTACTCGAAACCCTACATCAATTACAAAAATGATAACAAATTTAGAAAAATAGTCAAGAAATTAAAAAAATGAAAATTTAGGGATAGGGAAAATTATGCCCAACGAGGATTTTTTCCACCGAACCGTTGTTCGCTGATATTCCACAACTCCGATAATCCGAGTTGCCGGATGTGTTCCAGTCCAGACAGACACGGATCGTTAACGCGGGTTAACCATCGCTGGAGTTCCACTTCCAGGTCTGCGCGAAGATCTTGCGAGCCTTCATCGTCAATGAGGTTGTTCATCTGGTACGGATCGTTGTCATTGTCGTAAAGCAGCCAACCCGCTCCGTCGTAGTGACGTGCATAGGTGTAGCGGTGCGTGCGAATACCGCGCCACTCACGAATCCCGAAGTTAAATCCTTCACTTCCGTGCAACGGGACTTCAAGCAGAACAGACTGCGGCTCGTCAATTGGGTTTCCGAGCATCGCTTCTGAAAGGTCGATACCCTCCACACCGTTTGGAATCGGCAGATCGCACAGCGACAGCATTGACGGCATGAAATCGACGAGACTGAGCAAGGTATCGCGGGTAACGTCTGCTGGAATTTTGCGGGGCCAACGAATCATGAACGGGATACGACTGGATTCGTCCCAGGGGCGTTCTTTTCTGACATGTCCATGGCTACCGAGCATATCACCGTGGTCAGATGTGTAGACGAGAATTGTATCGTCAGCGATACCTATTTCGTCGAGTGCAGTCATCAAACGTCCGAGGTTTTCATCCAGAGCTGTGATATGCGCGTAGTAGCCGGATATATCTTTCCGTGTTTGGGGTGTGTCCACCGCGTTCGGACGCAACTGAATCTGATCTGGTGGATACATCGCTTTGTAACGTTCCGGCACGTGTTCATAAGGATTGTGTGGTGGTCCCCAACTCATATAAAGACAGAAGGGTTCATCAGCATGCTCTCGGCAGTATTCAATCGCTTTATCGGTCTGAAATTCCGGTTCATAGCCGTCAACCTGCATCTGATTCCCATGGGAGTCATGGTAAGGGGCATTGAAATAGTCGTGGTGACAATTCCATCCGATCCAATGATCGAAGCCAAACCGCATCTCAGGTGTGATGAACTTATCTCTTGGCATACCGCCGAGGTGCCATTTGCCGATGTAACCGGTGGCATAACCTTCTTCTTTGAATACTTCCGCAATGCCCGTTTCTGTCAAAGGAAGCGGGAGATCGTTGGAAACGGCTTTGTGGTTCAGCGGGTATTTGCCTGTCAGGAGGCACCCACGCGCTGGCACGCATATCGGGACGTTCGTAAAGGTATTGGGAAAAAACATCCCTTCCTGTGCAAGTTGATCCATCGCAGGTGTTTGCACTTGCGGATTGCCTGCGCATCCGACATCACATTGGCGATGCTGGTCGCCGAAAACGAAGATTAAATTGGGTTTACGTTCCATTGCTGTTCCTATGTTGACATTCGCGAGACACGGAAACATTGTCCGACAGATCGGTAAGCAAATTTCTATGACTGCATCCAGGTGTAAATCTGGCGAAGAACGCCCTCACTCTTTGTCCACAACGCCTTTTTCAGCGGCGACATGACTTTTGTGTAACTGGCAAAATTTGTCCGGACAGCGCGATACTGTTCCTTATGGGCGATTAAACCGGTGTTCTCTGGAGGAGATGCCCCGAAATCCATCCATTCGTATTGTTCACGACACGTTTGTGTGATGATGTAGTGGAAAATCGCGTTGTTCGGACGATATTTCAAGAACGCTGGCACAGATGCTTCACACCATAACGTTACAGTCTTATTGAAGTGTAGATAGAGAAGTCCTGCGATAATCGTACCGCGATATGTAGCGATAGCAAGCTTAGCGATTTTCCGTTCCAAGAGCGTTTGCATAAGCCCACGCGGTTTTGGAGTCCCGCCTAACCGCTTGACTGTCATGAGATACATGTCGTAAAAGGTGGATAAAGCCTCTTTGCTGTCTGTGTCCGTGACCATCACACCTGATTTTTCTGCCTTTCTGACGGCACCCCGTACCCGTTTGTTATAGGCATGCCAGAGGGATTCAATATCTCCGTTCATTTTCAAAAGATGCGTGAAGTGATCTGTCCGGGCGTAGCCCATTTCAGTGAAAAAATCACCGTCCATCGCGGTCCGGTTGGGTGTGAGGGTCCAACGGATTTCACACCATCCCTGTGCTACCGCTTCAGTTTCAATATATCTTATCAGTGTCTCAGGATTTATTTGGGGCGATTCGATAAGGTGTATGCCCCCGAACAGGTTCCACGGCATTGAGTGCCAAAGACGGATGCCGGGTATCGGTTGAAAAACGAAGGCAGGCAGCCCCCCTATCACTGACTCATCTTGCTTGATAAGTAGGTAAGTTGGGGTGAACTGACGGAACGCGCTCGCTAATGCATCCCGCCACGCGAGGCTTTGGAAGGCAGTCGTATCTGGACATAGCCGAAGAATGGCATCCCACTTATCCTGATTTTGAGAGGTTAGAGGGTCTAAGGTGTACACATGTCCATTAGAGTTATGCTGCCAACGCTGCAAACAGTGCCTTGATATAGCCAACAGAGTAGGCTAACCCAACATCGCCTTCTAATTTCGGGATGTGATCGGCGTTGATGCATCCATCAAACCCGACCTTTTGTAATTCGCGGACGATTTTAAAAGCATTCATATCACCATCGTCAAGCAGGACTTCCTCAAACGCTCCGGCTGTTGCAAGGCTGCCTCGGACGTTCCGTAGATGAACCATGAAGATACGTCCTTTACGTCCATAGTTGTTGATTTCGTCGAGGACAATTGCACTACCACCGGCTTCCGCCCGAGTGCCACAACAATAGAGATATCCGACGTTCCTACTTGGGAAGGTATCGGTGACACGGTGGAATCCGAGACTACCGAGCGGCGTGTCCGGATTCGGCACATCCGATGGATGTATGGCGAGTTTTATGTCGCATTCATCGGCAGTAGGGACGAGTGCTCCGTAGACTTCGCTAAAACGTTTCCACCATTCGTCGAGGGCTTCCATTGTCGGCGTAGGTGGAGGATTTTGAGTTGCGGCACGACTTTCGCCGCGGGAGGTATAACCGCCCCTATGTACGGATGAATAACGCGTCATCAGGTAGTCAAATGTATCACCCCAAAACCTTTGGCGTGCAATAGGTACACCAGCTTCCGCGAAAACTCGGAGGGCATTACACGTGTTCTCTAATTCCTTTTCGCCATCAGGTTGACTCTGCATAAACTTTTCTGTGATATTCGGGAGTGTTACCCGATTGATGTCGAGTCCCCAGGAACGGATCCGTTTTTTGATTTTCAGTACCGCGTCCAAATCCGGGTAACCCTGTTCCTCGACCCCGGGAAAGGCGTTCCCGCCTCCGAAGTCGATACAGTCCGCGCCGAGCTGTGTGACCTGTTTGAGATAACTATCGGAAAGTCCGCCATCCCAGACTGAAATTTTCATTTTTTTAATTTTCCTTTTCCTATTAAAGGGGTAACGAAACAGGTTGTCCACTCTCAACAGATTGGTATGCAGCTAATGCGATTTCAGCCGCGGCGCGGCCATCTAAACCTGTGATAGGTGGTAGTGTATCCTTACGGATTGCTTCTACGAAGATGCGAATCTCTTCTTGAACCGGCGGCGGGACCTTAATATCTGCCACTTTCACCTGTCGCCCTTCACCCTCAAAAGGTTTGATCTGGATGGCGGCATTCCCTCCCCATATCTGTGGAAAATAGATGGAACCGCCTTCACAATCCACACGTCCGCCATAACCACCAGCAGCGGAGACATGACTGGAATGGAGCAAGCCGACTGCTCCGTCTGCAAACTGCAAGGAAGCAAGCACTACATCTGGATAGTCGCTCTTATCTGGCCCGTATTGTCCGCCGGCGGCATAGACGGATGTTACATCACCACAGGTCCAGCGCATAAAGTCTATTTCGTGAGCGTTGATTTCCATGAGGGTCCCACCAGACTTCGCACGTTCCAGCCGCCAGGGTGTGTGACTATACCCATTCCGCCACGGGCCGCCGATACGATGCACCATCATACAAGCCGGGGCACCGAGTTCGCCACTCTGAACGATTTCGCGAACAACGGAATGGGTCCCGTGATAGCGGCATACCAAACCGATGGTAAGTTTGACACCGTTATCCGCTGCGGCGGCAATCATCGCGTCGCAAGCCTCTAACGTAGGTGCCATCGGTTTTTCGGAGAAAACGTGTTTTCCTGCGTTCGCGGCATCGACTGCCATCTGTGAGTGCATAAATGGTGGCGATGCAATCAGGACAGCTCGAATTCGATCATCGGCGAGTAATTCGTGGTAGTCTAACGTATAGGACACACCAAGGTCTGCAGCAAGTTTTTCAGCCAATGCTTCTTGCACATCACTGACGGAGATGACCGCTATACCCTCAACAGCATGTGCACTGGTGGCAAGGCTTCTGCCCATGCCACCGCATCCGATAACACCAACTCCAATCGTTTCCATTTTTTAATTTATGGTCTCCTGAGCTGCGCTCCACTTCAGCACGTAGTCCGTAACGTAGTGGAGGAAAAATTAAGAAAGGAACATCAACCGTCAACACCACATTCGTTCAATCGTAAGGTAAATTTTAAAAATTACCTCCGTCTGGACTTGATATGCCCCCAGGTAACACTCAGCTTACTCGCAGAAGGACTAACATCAAGCCCGGTGGCATCCATGTTGTTCTGGACTTCCGCTGCACTCAGAACGCGATCATAGATGCGAAATTCGTCAATATATCCCTGGATTGTATCGCAATCGCATCCATCTGATCGGTCTCCGATGCCGAGGAGGAGCCCTCCTTTTGAAATCTTACCGCCCTTCATGGCGTACTTTTTTTCCTGTTTTCCGTTCACATAATAGTGAACCGTCGCGCCATCATAGGTGCCTACAAGGTGCAGCCACTCCTCAAGTGGAATGTCCTCCAGGACATTGTCCTGTGCTGCCACCGTACTTTTGCCCCCGGATCTGACGAAGAACCCGTGCTGGTTGTCGTCATCATCGTAATAGAGACTCGCGACCGCGCTGTTCGTTGGCATATCATCAAGTGAGATAATCCGATTCCAGCTGTCATCCAAGGCATTGATATATACCCAACATTCCAGGGTGATCTCTTCCCAATCACGATCAATTGTCGGTGGATTTGAATCTTCAACGAGGAGGCGGTCAACACTACCATCAAAAAGGACACACTCACCGACTTTGCAATCGCCGGCAGGAGCAAGTTCGGGGTCCCCATGAACAGCGGCAGCAAGTCCTGACAAAATATCTACTGCCTCTGTTTTAATTTTTACTGTGTCTTTGTCGAAGGACCAGTAAGCGATTAAACCATCTTCAACGGCACCGATAATCGCTCCGGCGGGTTGTGCGTTCCATAGGAGGCACGCGAGAAGGAGAAAGGCGAATGCGCGTTTGACATTCGCAAAGACTGTGTAGAGTCGCGAGTTTTTCACAAATTGTCTGTTCTGAGGATAAACACTATTTTTCAGATGCATGATTGATTCCCTCCTTCAGGATAGTTGTCAGCAAAGAAAAGAGAGATTTGAACGTTTCATCCGTCTTAACTGACGGTTGATAGCTAACAGTGAAAGCCATTAAAACAGGTCGCGCATGGCGCGTCCTCGGCGATCAGCGATTTGACGTTCACGTTCTTCATCAGACATTTGATCATGTTGTTCAGCAACGATGGGACGGTATTCAGCAACCTCACTCTTCCGCTTGAACACCCGGAAGAAATCGAAACGACTTAAGGTTGGTGGAATGTTCCCTGGACATAGTGCGTGTAATCCAACATGCACTGAACGTCCCATGCCGACATTCGTTTGTCCACAACTTTTCCATTCGATGCCATCATCACTGGCGAAGGCGGAGAATTGGTTTCCTCTGCGTTCCATGCGCAAGAAAAGTTCTCGGACATTTCTGAGCCCGCTGCTGCGTCCGCGTAAATTGAATGAGCGTCCAACATGGCGTTCAAATCGGACATCACCTCTGAAGGCGTGTGGCCCCGAGGTTTTCTCAAGTCTGAGGAATCGGTTCGAATTTTTCCATACTAATAAGCCACCGTGTTCTTTCAGTTGTGGCGAAATTCGCATGCGAGTTTCAATAGCGAAGTCTCCAGCGACTTCCATGAGGAGACGTGGTGCGCTCATATCGCCACTTCTACCATCTGGCCCGTGCCAGAGGTCTTGTCCGGGTTCAGTTCGCATCTCTAAGTAGCCTTGGCGTTCTGCCCAGGAGCCGCCCCCTTTCGGATCATCCCATCGCCATTCCGGACGCATACGGTTTCCGATGAACTCATCTTCAAATACCATCTCTGTGAACTCACCTGAAGATGCCCACCCTTCGATCTTTACAGCAGAGATAGAGTCTCCGAAATTTTGGGGGAGTAAATGGAGATTCGGCAATTCTTTTTTATATTCCGACGGTTCCATGCGGATAGGTAAAGGTGCTCCTTCAAAGTCAGGATGTTCGTAAAAGACTACCTCCGCTCCGTGACGTGGAAAGTCTGGTCCCTTGAAGATGCGGATTGACGAAATTCGATCCTCAAACCAAGTTCTACCTTGGGCATCTCGTAGATTGGCGATATCGCGCAGGATAGTAATTTTCCTACCTCGAAATTCTACGTGCTCGTAGCAGTCCACAATCAGCGGAATAGTGCCCCATTCTGGCCCAACCACTTCCAGTGTGGAACCGAAGTTGATTGATGAAATTCTGTCGGCGAAGTTGTAAGCTGTATCATGGAGGTTTGGATAAAATCCGGGTCCCAGTGCTAACTTTTGACCCCGGAAGTTACGATGCTGGTAAAAGATAACTTTATAGTTCGGATTTGACGAGAAATTCGGACCCTTATAGACACGAACAGAAGAGATATTGTCTTGAAATCCGATGTCTCGTGTAAAGGGAACAGGCTCTACAATATATCCCATTCTGCCCCGGAAGTTTGTATGTTGGAACACCTCAACAACGAGGCGCGGTATGACAATAGGCATTTTTTCTCCTTTTATGATGTTGTAAGCGTCGCCTACAAATCCCTTGTATATTTTCCGTTGCAATGTGGGAAACTGGACAGCAGTTTCCTATGTTTGTTTATTTTTATGTATCTCCGAGGGTTGCTTCGTAAATTTGGGCGTATCCACTCCGATCGGATGTGAATACAATCTGCTTACCATCTGGACTGAAAGATGGATGTGGATGCGTATGCTGTGGTGCATACACCTGAATTGGACCGGCAGCATACGGAAAGGATCCATTCCAATGTTCGCCAATAGATGAAGCGTTAGGATAACACAACGTCTGGGGTTCGCCGATGCCGTCGCGTGGATCAAAAATTTGGATACCGATATCCGGGAAATTGGTATCTGCTACCATGCATGTTCCTGTGGGATTGCTAATAGCGTGCCAGGCATTGACCCTTGTCACTTGTCGAACTATTCCGGTATCAACATTGACACACCTCACACCGCGGGGCCAATCGACAAAGGCGAGTTCACGCGTCCCTGGGATCCATGTTTCATGTGTAATCCATTCATTCTTTTTTACGTTCTGAGCATAGAGGCGACGATTCCCGCTTCCGTCGCGATGGATTACCCACACCCGGTCGGTCAAAGGACCTGCGTAATAGAGCAGGTTGGAGTCATCAGGACAGAATTGGAGGTGTCCAATACTATCTCTCTGCAAGATTATGTCATGCTTGCCGGTGTTTGTATCTACAATAGCAAGTGCGGATTCTTTGCCGATCTTGAATCTGATAGCCCACCATCGGTTGTCGTGACTCAAAGCAGTTGTACCCATCGCGGCAGCGACCATGCCTTCATCCTGCATCGCCGTCGCGGCGAAATTGACGAGTTCATGTTCCTCAAGCGTCTCCAAATCTACTTTCCATCCGCTTGTATTTGCCGTAAAGTAGACTGCTTTTCCATCGCGCGAGGGATGCACCGACCATTCTGATATGTCAGGTCTATCTGTTAATTGGCGAAGTTCACCTGTCATCCGTTCTTCCGCGAATAACTGTGGTGTCCCTGTTCGGTATGAGACAAATATCAGACGCTGCATTGCGTCATCATACGCGGGTATGATAAAAAAAGGGTGATGGTGCACAGCAGATGTGGTCGTCACCTGCCGAATCTGTGTTCCGGCGCGTTGGTCTATGAAGGATCGAGATTCTGGTCCGTAAACCGTGCCTTTCGCCATTTTTTTAATTTTCCTTGCAGTTAAACGATATAGTTGACCTTTGAGTGTTCTCCTCTTGAATCCGGAGAAACGCCCAGGCAAAACACCTCGCCTTTTTAGAACGTCTGAGTATCAGTAATTGTAAAATCTACCAGGGTTATCGGTCACCCGTTAAGAGATTTGGTTTAACAAACCCTCTTGTAACTGATAACCGACAACTGACGACCAATTTATTCTTCAAATGCCGCATCAAAGGCAACAGCAGAAGGTTCAAAATCATAACCCTTGACAGCACTGCACGATTCGCGTGCGCCGTGTTCTCTGTCCATGCCACTGTCTTCCCACTCAATGGAGAGCGGACCGTCGTATTCCATAGTGTTAAGAGCACGAATAATTTCTTCGAAGTTAATGTTACCACGACCGATGGAACGGAAGTCCCAATTTCTCCGGGCATCTCCGAAGTTCAGATGTCCGCCGAACACACCGGATAAGCGGGGTGTATCTGCCCACCAGACATCCTTCATGTGAACATGATAAATCCGATCGCTCAACCGTTCAAGGAACGCTACATAGTCAACGCCTTGATAGCCGAGATGGCTGGGGTCATAATTGAATCCGAAAGCTTCCCTGCCGTTGACTGCCTCTATAGCACGTTCTGCGGTGACAATATCAAAGGCGATTTCGGTAGGGTGAACTTCAAGCCCAAATTTAACACCGACTTCGTCGAAAATATCGAAAATCGGGTTCCAGCGGTTGGCGAAATCTTCAAAACCAGCATCAATTTGTCCTGGATCGTTCGGAGGGAAAGAGTACAGAAGATGCCATATCGAACTACCGGTGAAACCGTTGACGACGCTTACGCCAAGCTTTGCGGCTGCGCGTGCGGTGTTTTTCATCTCTTCGGCAGCACGTTCTTGAACGCCTGCAGGATCTCCTTCGCCCCAGATCGCCTCTGATAAGATGCCTTGATGTCGGCTGTCAATATTATCGCAGACCGCCTGTCCGACAAGGTGATTACTGATTGACCAAACTTTGAGTCCGTATTTTGCAAGTAGATCGTGTCTGCCTTGGCAGTAGTTATCGTCTGCGAGTGCCTTGTCAACCTCAAAATGGTCGCCCCAACAGGCGAGTTCTAAACCATCATAGCCCCATCCGCTCGCTTTTTCTGCTAATTCTTCTAATGTTAAGTCTGCCCATTGGCCTGTAAAGAGTGTTACAGGTCTTGCCATAGTATATCTCCTTTCGAGTTGTCAATTGTCGGTCGTCGTTCGTCAGTTACTCACTTGTAGCAGAGGTAAGCGTTCGCACCCACCACACGATTAACTGACCTTTGATAACCGATAACCATTACGTTGGTGGTGAGTACCTCGCATCAATCCAAGCGCGTTGCTTACCACTGTCTACAGCGGCATTGATGAAGTGTACCCCGCGAGCACCATCTTGAACGGTTGGAAAATCGGTATCAAATTCAGTTGGGGTTTCGCCTGCGATTTTCGCTGCCATTGTCCGTGCGGCGTTCACATAGATATTTGCGAATGCCTCAATAAAGGCTTCAGGGTGTCCGAAGGGTATCCGCGAGTTGTGTTGAACGACCTCAGATAGATAGTCGTTGCCGCGTTTGTAGACCTGTTCGGGACCATCGGGGAAGCGAACGTAGAGATAGTTCGGATTCTCCTGATGCCATTCCAGCGACGCGTCTGTGCCATAGACACGGATACGCAAATTATTCTCTTCACCTACTGAGATTTGGGACGCATAAAGTACTCCACGGACCCCATTCTCATAATGCACGAGTAGATTTCCATCGTCTTCTAACAAGCGTCCCTCTACGAAAGTGGTCATATCTGCACAGATTTCTTCTATTTCCAACCCTGTGATATAGTGTGCCAAATTCTCAGCGTGGGAACCGATGTCTCCGATACATGAGGAGGCCCCCGCTTGATTCGGATCTGTGCGCCAGACGGCTTGTTTCGCGCCTTCATTCTCTAAAAATGTGGCGAGCCAGCCCTGAGGGTATTCAACGACAATTTTGCGGAGCGTTCCGAGTTTTCCCTCTTTCACGAGTTCGCGTGCCTGCTTCACCATCGGATAGCCTGTGTAGTTGTGTGTGAGTGCGAAAACGACATCGTGTTCTTTGACGAGGTTGCATAACGTTTCAGCATCGGCGACCGTTGTTGTCATCGGCTTATCACAGACGACGTGGAACCCGGCTTCGATAAAGGTTTTGGCGACATCAAAATGGACGTGGTTCGGTGTCACGATCGAGACGAAATCAATGCGTTCACCATTGGGAAGTTGGCTCTCCTTCTCTGCCATTTCTTGGTATGATCCGTAGACCCGGTTTGCGTCGAGAAAGAGTTCGCTCCCTTGTTGACGAGACTTTTCGGGTGACGATGAGAACGCGCCAGCAACGAGATCAATTTCTCCATCAAGTGCCGCGGCTTTGCGATGAACGGCACCGATGAATGCATCTGGTCCGCCACCTACCATGCCATAACGTATTTTCCTATCCAGTGGCATCTTGCGTATTTTCTCCTTCGAAAATAAAGTATTTTAATTCCAATTTATATTTTTCCACATTTGATGATTTTTTTCAAGAATTTTTGTGGGTGCGTAAAATGTTTGACGAAAAATGGGGCAGCGGAGCAGTGGAAGGATGGAAGGAAACGATAGGTGCGCAAATATTTTGGCAAGTATCTGAATTGCGGATTTCACAAATGACGCGAATTGACGCTCTGTAACATCAAGCAATCCGTTAATCGGAGAACTGCATGACTCTATCTGTGCTCTGGATGTGTTTTCCAAATGGCGATTTCTCTGTTGGTTGTTGGCGTTTCACCCCATCACCACAGAATAAACAATCCTGCATTTGCGTCCCTTGCAAATTCTTTAATATCAGCGAAGTGCTTTCTCAAATTGTATTCGACAGTGCTTGTAGAACAATTCCCTATCCTGATCCAAATCACTTTTGGGGGATAACCATGAATAACGCTCCTATTCCTAAAGTCTGTATCCTTTGAAACGATGATATAGCCATTATCACGAGCGTAATCCCATAACTCGGTATCCGTTGCCGTATTTAATCCTATTGTTTTGACATGGGTAGAATTAGGAAACAGGACCGCCAGCAGTGTCCCCAGTTGGTCGGATAGGTTCTGATCGAATAGAAGTTTCATCTGTGTAGACGACCATCTGCGATTTTTCCTTGTCCGCAGCGTAAGCAAAACAGGCGCGAATATCTGTCTCGGTTAACTCGGGAAAATCGTGGAGGATTTCCACGACTGTCATCCCGGATGCAAGGTATTCAAAGACATCGTAAACGGTGATCCGCATTCCCCGAATACACGGCTGCCCGCTGCGTTTCCCCGGTTCAATGGTAATAATGTCTCTATAGTCGTTCATGGTATTCGTCTCTTTCTAAAAACTATGAAAAAAGTATACCACAACTCGTATCGGTTATCAATTGTTTCATTAGGAGATTTCCAATTGGCAGGTTAGCGGTTAGCAGTTTTTTATTATTCGAATTGCGGATTACCGTGGATGACGCGGATTTTTGTTTTGGGATCTGTTAGGTTCACTTTCTCAAAGTAAGGTTCAATTGTGTATCCGGGGATTGGGTTGTGAAAGGATTAATCTTTTGTATTTTAGACTTTTCTCCCCGAAATTGATTAATAAGCCTACTTCCAAACGGTAGGCTTTCAAATAATTTAAGAGTTGTGCCTCGTGTACATTTTCTAATGCCGTGATAGCCTTCAACTCCACTAATACATTTCCTGCCACGACAAAATCTGCTCTGCGTCTGCCGATAGGCTCTGGGAAATCCTTGTAGAAAATATCGTGCTCAACCTCACGTGCAAATTCCAGTCCCGCTTTTCTCATCTCAATTGCTAACGCACGTTGATAAATCACTTCTTGGAAGCCATTGCCTAAGAATTTATGCACCTCAAATGCTGCTCCGATTATCTTTCCTGTTATGTCTTGGTATTTCAGATTAGTTTTCATTTCGTGATGTCCTTCCTGTAGGAGGTGGTTGAAATTGCATATTATCTTTTTCGTCTGAATCGCGGATTATCACAGATTACACGGATTAACGCGGATTTTAAGGTCTCCGCTGCTGTGAAGTGCCTCACAAGGAAAAACATCAAAGATTGATACGGAAAAACTTGCTGTCATTCCGGAAAATAACTTGTCGATACTAAAGTCAAAAATCCGCGTCATCTGTGTCATCCGCGATAATCCGCGATTCAGACACTCCCCTCCACAATCGCAATCTCACCGTCGGTTAAGCCATATAAGGCGTATCCCAGTTGGTCTATCTCTTTTTCAAGGTCGGAAATGTCTGCCTCAGGGTTGGCACACTTGGCATCCAGAATCTTGTCAACTAATGCAATAATTGGAGATTGCTGTTCAGGTGATACATCCGGAATAGGTAACTTTTTCCAGTCATCAGGGTAAAAATTTAAATTGCTGCGCCTATTTGCTCGCAAGAAATCACGCGCACAACTTGAATTCATTATCCCAATAACATGAGTTTGATTTACATTCATGACAATTCCAGCGGCCGATATGCCTTGTATCATGTGCATTGAGCCCTCTAACATGTATAGACCCACACTGCGGATATTCTGGTGATCCTTGCCGTATTAGAACGCTCCAAATACGCTATACAATCCGCATGGATCGGGGAGACATCTCCATAACTTCCATGAGATGCATCGGAAGACTCCTATTCTAAGTGTTGCTTTTTTCTCATGATCCCTGCTACAATACTCAGATAAACCTGAAGACAAAAAAACAACCCGCTTTTTGGGTTCGATAAGGGACTGGCAATCTCCTATTTTACTTATCGAGTATTATATTGTTTTTTGAGAATTAGAAGAAACAAAAGTTCACTATCTACAAGGATTCAGAGCGATTTTTTGCAACTTTTTGCGATTCCAAAACGACTAAGTCCGTAAAAATAAGTGATAGGAAATTTAAAAACAGTGCGAATTATTCTCTACACAGGCAAAGGAGGTGTCGGCAAAACAACGATCGCCGCCGCTACGGGTATCAAACTCGCAGAACTCGGTTACAAAACGATCGTGATTTCGCTTGACGTGGCGCATTCGCTGCGAGATGCCTTTGATAACCACGAAAAACTCGTCCATCAGAATGAAAAGAAACAGATCCACATCAAAGACAACCTCTGGATACAAGAAATTAACGTCCAGGAAGCAATTGTCGAATACTGGAACGATGTATATGGCTATATCCGTTCGTTACTGAACCGTTCTGGACTTGATAGCCTCATTGCTGAAGAGATAGCAGTGTTTCCGGGAATGGAGGAGATTTGTGCGCTCCTGTATATCAACCAATATATCCGCGAAAAAAGCTATGATGTAATTATCCTTGATTGTGCACCCACGGGCGAGTCGCTTCGGTTTGTCAGTATCCCTACGACGCTGGAGTGGTACATGAGCCATATTTTCAAATTGGAACGTAATCTTGCGAGAGTTGCGGGCCCTGTCATAGAACGCGTGAGTTCCGTCCCGATTCCACGAGATAATTACTTCCAGAATATTCAAGATTTATTCGACAAATTGGAAGGGATTGATGATGTCCTGACAGATCCAAAGATTACGACTGTTCGCTTAGTGACGAATCCGGAAAAAATTGTTATCAAAGAAACGCAGCGGGCGTTTATGTATTTCTGCCTTTACGGGTTGTGTATTGATGCTGTAATTATCAACCGTATCTTTCCTGATGGCGTTGATGCGACATACTTTGAAGCTTGGAAACGGTCCCAACAGCACTACATTGAGGAGGCGATGGATTATTTTTCGGACGTACCAATCTGGAAGGTGAACCTCTTCCAGGAAGAAATCGTGGGAGAATCGGGACTGCACCGGTTAGCAAATACACTCTATTCAGAGATTGATCCGGCGGATCAGTTCTCTAAAGAACATCCCTATCAATTTAAGAAAATGGGAAATGCCTATCAATTGTCCATGCGTCTCCCGTTTTTGACCAAAGAGGAAATCGGATTGACAAAACACGGCGATGAGTTAATTGTCACAGTAGGTGGTTTCAAGCAGCATGTCGCACTGCCGCGAACTCTATCGAACAAAAAAACGACCACAGCGAAACTCACAGGTGATCAACTCGTGATTAAGTTTGAGGGAGAGCATCGGACCTGAGGCGTATGGGCAGCAAAACAGACAGAGCAGCTTTCACTGTAACAGTAACGACGCTTTTAACGTTCTTAATAGCAAGCCACATCGGGACTATCTGGACACTATATCCGAACGTATTCGTGGCAGTTGTTTTGTGTGTCTATTGTATCCGTCAGATTGATGAGGATGCTTCGCTGCTTTTAAGTAGTTCCATTTTTGGGATAGCGACGACCCTGACGTACGTCCCGATGGACTGGCTATTCTCGCGAAAGGCACACTTAGTCTTTTATCTGCGTTCAGATTTTCTGTCGAATTTGACGACACCGGTTGGAATAATCCTGAACTGGATAGTGTTTGCGACGCTGGCGGCATACTGTTACCAGCGGCTTGCGATGATTTTCCGAACCCGTTTTGTGTCTGAGACTGGCAATTCGAGAATCGGTTTCATGGGAACTGCGATGTTGGCAGCGGGTGTTACCGGCATCGGCGCGGCGGTGGGAAGTAACATAATTTACGCGCTTGGGGAATCGCATCTGTGGGTGTGGAATGCAACGCAGGTGGATCAGATACCACAAATAGCGTCTGTACCGGTTTTTGTGCCGGTTTCTTTTTTCGCAACTTTTCTGCTGTGTCCTTACTTTTTCGGGGTAGCTGGCGGTTTCCCAAGGGAGCAACACGCTGGTGTTGCTGGAATACGGTGCGGCATCTTTATGGGAGCACTGCAGTTCCTCGGTTTTCTTCTGTTTTATGTCTGGAAATAGGGGCGGGTTGATAAGATATAGATTCATTTCATTAATGCCTTACCTTTCGACTTAAAAAACAACGTATAGGATCATCGAAAACCTGCGCGGAACGGAGTGGACGTGCAGTTCAGGAGCAATACATTAAAAATGCGTATTCGTTCAACAACAATTTTGGCGGTTCGCCGCGACGGTGAGGTAGCTATTGGCGGTGATGGTCAGGTCACTTTAGGAGATACAGCGATTAAACACGGTGCCCGCAAAGTACGCAAAATTCATAACGACAAGGTCCTGATCGGTTTCGCGGGTTCTGCATCGGATGCGATCACCCTCTATGAAAATCTGGAGAAGAAACTGGACCAGTACCGTGGAAATCTTCAAAAATCTGCGGTGGAACTTGCACGAGAATGGCGCAGCGATAGAGTACTCAGACAGGTAGACGCGCTATTAATCGCTGCAGATGCCAGTGATAGTTACCTCATTTCCGGGAGCGGCGATGTGATTTCTCCGGATGACGATGTCCTCGCAATCGGTTCTGGTGGGTCTATTGCTCTGGCGGCAGCAAAAGCGATGCTTAAATACTCAGATTTGACCCCAAAAGAGATTATTTCAGAGTCACTCCAACTCACGAGTGAAATCTGTATCTACACGAATGCTAAAATTGAAGTTGATACCATAAAGACTTAATACACTTAATGCGATGCTATTCGGAGAGCATCGCATTAAATTATACCCAAGTTGCCAGTTTTGTAGCATAACCTGTTAGGTTGTGCAGCTTCGGGCGCAGACTAACAGTCTACGCTACGAAATGCTGCGGTCCCTGAGCATTTTTCAATGAAAAATAGCAGATGCACCTCTAAAAGTGTGTCCGTAGCAACTTAGGTTAAATTATGGATGCCCCCTCACAGTGAACAGTCGGAGGAGGAATACGGGCTTCTTCTAAACAAAACGGTTATGAAATAATTGATAGGATTGTTAATTTCACGGAGGTTCACATTTGGACAGATCGAAAGCAAAGCGCGAGAAAAACCCTTTAGCATCCGCCCTCACACCGAGGCAGATTGTTGCGGAATTAGATAAGTACATTGTTGGGCAGTTTGAAGCGAAACGTTCTGTTGCGATTGCCCTTCGTAACCGCGCGCGGCGACAGATGCTGGAAGAAGACATGCAGAACGAAGTGTCCCCGAAAAACATTATTATGATAGGTTCAACGGGTGTGGGAAAAACTGAAATCGCACGTAGACTCGCGAGCCTCGTTGACGCGCCTTTCATCAAAGTAGAGGCATCAAAGTATACCGAAATCGGGTACGTGGGGCGAGATGTTGAATCCATGATCCGCGATCTCACCGAAACGGCTATCAGCCGTGTCAAAACCGAGCAAACGGAGGCAGTAGAAGAAAAAGCACAGGAATCAACAGAAGAACGGTTGCTTGATTGCATCTTCCCGGTTCCACGCTCACTCCAGCGACGACCTCTTTCGCAAGATGAAGAGGATCTTGACGAGCCGGAAGAAGAGGACGACGGGGTTATGCAACTCCCGTTCGATATGGGGGGCGACACAGAAACCGAAGTTGAAGAAGCCAGAGAGAAGGAGCGCAATCGTTATCTCAAAACCCGAGAGAAATTCAGGGAGTGGCTCAGACAAGGTAGACTTGAGGATAAACCCGTTGAAATCAATGTCAAGCATCAGAACATGCCTTTTGTAGAAATTTTCTCGCCCGGTGGTATAGAGGAGATGGACATCAATTTCAAGGATATGTTCAGTAACATCCTACCGAATCAGACCAAGAAACGCAGAGTTCCTGTCTCCGAGGCGCGAACTATTTTGATGCAGGAGGAGTCCGAAAAACTGATTGATATGGATGCTGTCACCAACGAATCGATTCAACGGGTTGAAGACTCTGGCATCGTTTTTTTAGACGAAATTGACAAAATTGCCGGAAGAGAATCCCGGCACGGCCCCGACATCTCGCGTGAAGGTGTGCAACGGGATATCCTTCCTATTATCGAAGGTAGCACAGTGGCCTCGAAATATGGAGCGGTGCGTACGCATCACATCTTATTCATCGCTGCCGGCGCGTTCCATGTCTCAAGCCCATCTGACCTTATTCCGGAACTACAGGGTCGGTTTCCGATCCGAGTAGAACTCAAAAGCCTGAATAAGGATGACTTTAAATCTATTCTGACGGAACCGAAAAACGCGTTGGTGAAACAATACGCAGCACTGCTGAGTACTGAAGGTGTTGAGGCGACTATTACTGAGGATGCTATTGACGAAATCGCTGCTCTTGCTTTCCAAGTCAACGAATCGGTCGAGGACATCGGCGCACGCCGCCTGCATACCATCATGGAAAAACTTTTTGAGAACCTATTTTTTGACGCACCTAACTTCGAAAACAAGCACATCACTATTGATGCGGCGTATGTCAGGTCGGAATTGTCAGAAATTGTTAAAGATCAAGATCTGAGTCGGTACATTCTTTAATAGCTATCCCTCTTCAGTTGTCAGTTATCAGTTAAAAGAGAGGGATGTTAAACGAACACCTCTTAACCAAAAACTGATAGGGCATCATAGAAAACCCGTACTGACAACCTACAACTATTAAAACCGTGAAACAGTACCGAATTTTTATTTTTCTATTCGTCTATACCCTATTCCTACCGAGCAGCTTCGCCGAGGATGTGACGCAATGGCGCGTGCCTACAGAGAACGAGGCACCCCTCAGCTCAACGGCAATAAATGCCATAACTTTTTCCCCTGATGGTACACGACTCGCTGTCGCAAGCGTAAATGGTATTGCCGTATATGATACCTATACTGGTGAAGCACTTGCGCTGCTACCCTCGTCAATGAGCCATGTAACAGCGTTGGCACTCTCACCCGACAGCCGCATCGTCGCGAGCGCGACTGAAAATGCTACCATCCACCTCTGGAACGCGCATACCAGTCAACACATAACAGACTTTACAAACCCTACTGATCCGGTTGTAGCGTTAGCGTTCTCACCCGATGGTAATACACTCGCTGGTGGAAGTCTCAAAGAAATCCGTTTGTGGGATTTAACCTTGGGACAGATTACCCATGCCGCAGTCCTTCAGGGACATCGGGATATGGTTACCACGTTGGCATTCTCACCCGATAGCAAGACACTTGCGAGTGCAAGTTTTTACGGCACAATCTTGTTATGGGATTTAAATACCTCTCAGCTCCGACACAGGCTCTTCGCATCTACCGACTCAATTCTGGCACTTACATTTTCGTCGGATAATCAGACATTGGCAAGTGGTGGATACTGGAACTCGGACGCAGAGAGTACAATTCAGGTGTGGAATACACAGACAGGTCAACTCTTGACAACCTTTGAGAACCACACGACCCCAGTTTTTGCTCTAACGTTTGCACTGGATGTCTATGGTGTTAATGGGAGCACTCTTGTGAGTGCGGGTTGGGATAACGCTATTCGCATGTGGGATCTGCACACAGGACAATTACAGGCAATTTTTGCGGATAGTGCTGTTCCTGTCATCGCTTTAGCATTCCTACCGGACCCCAACGGTTCTGATGAGAAAATACTTGCAAGCGCAAGTCTTGATGGAACAATCCAACTGAAACCTCTGACCGCATCTCTCGCGCCTACTCCAAACCAACAGCAGAATGCGCCTGTCGTCCTCCGTGGGGATGTCAATAACGATGGTGTCGTGAATATCTTGGACATAACCTTTATTGCTTCTCGTTTTGGACAGGAGTCGCCAGATCTCAACAGTGATGGTATTGTCAACGTTTTAGATGTGGTCCTCGTTGCGCGGCATATTGGAGAATGAGCGGCTGGAATTGATGGATAGACAGTTATAGTAGAATCCGAAAATAAATTCACACTTGTAGCAGTGCCTGTGAGGCTGTGCCATCAGAACATATCACTTCAGCGTTCACACGACGCTACAAGTGTCCAAGTCATTACGGAATCTACTATAAGTATGTGCAAGGGCGAGGTTAGAAACCTCCTCAGCAAATGGTGTCTTGGTTCGGTGCGTTCTATGCCTCTTCAGACTTTGCTATTAAGTGTGCTGGTGAGAGTGTCTGTCACGTTTGACACGATCCCTGTTTTGTGGTAAAATAGCAATGTAAGTTCGAGTGCTGAGAAAGAAGGAGAAACTGATGAGATTCTTACAAAAATATATGTTTCTATTGGCGTTGCTTGTCCTCGTCTCGCCGGTGCTTGCTGAGGAGCACGAGGCAGAAGAAATCGTTCTTCCCGTTAAAAAATATGTTGAGTTCACACTGGACGGCACCTACACGGATACCAAAGCAGTTGGCACCTTTGGTACTTCCTCAACAAAGACACTGCGGGGACTTTTTAAGAAATTAGATACGTTCAAAACAGATGATGAAATCGCTGGAATCATCTTCAAAATAGATAACGTCATCGTGGGATGGGCAACGCTCCAAGAAATTCGTAATAAACTTCATGAATTCCGTGAAGCGAAAAAAGAGACAATCGGATATTTGGAAAGCGGGGGTAATACGGAGTATCTTCTCGCCGCCGCGATGGAACGCGTTGTCTTGATGCCGACTGGAAGCCTTAATTTAACGGGTTTACGCGCCGAAGTCCTCTTCTATAAAGGATTGCTGGAGAAGTTAGACATCCAAGCGGATATGTTGGCGATGGGAAAATATAAATCTGGTGTCGAGCCTTACATGCGGGATGGCATGTCTGATGCCTTTCGTGAGTCGATGACTGCATTATTGGATGATCTATACGCCCAGCTGCTGGATCACATCGCTGAGAATCGAGACAGTATTACAGTAAAAGGTGCGTCGGATTTGGTTAACCGAGGTCCGTTCACGGCAGAAGAAGCACAGCAGGAGCAATTGGTAGACGCATTGCAATACTACGACGAACTCCTTGATACGTTGAAAACAGCATCTCCGGACGAAGATGTTCAGATCGTTAAGCCGGACTATGAGCGCAAACGAAAAGTGCCAGATATGAATAGTTTCGCTGGACTCATGCAGCTATTCAGTCTGCTAAATCCTCCGCGGCAGGCACGGACCGACACAGCGGAAAATCAAATTGCACTTATCTATGCGAATGGTCCTATTTTACCAAATATTGAGTCGTTCTTCGCTTCAATGCCGGTAATTACGCCAGAGACGTTAAAGGAAGCGTTTGATAAAGCACGCACCGATGATTCCGTTCGGGCGGTCGTGCTGCGTATAGATAGCCCCGGTGGTTCTGCACTCGTCTCGGACCTGATTTGGCGGGAAGTGATGCTCACCCAACGCGAAAAGCCAGTCGTTGTTTCTATGGGGGATATTGCCGCCTCTGGTGGTTATTACATTGCGATGGCAGCAGGGACAATCGTTGCACATCCAAGCACGTTGACAGGTTCAATCGGTGTGTTTGGTGGCAAACTGAACATGAAGGGATTCTATAACAAAATCGGTTTAACAAAAGAGATCATTGCACACGGTCAGAACGCCACTCTCTATTCGGACTATAGTGGTTTTACACCGACGGAACGGGAACGTGTCGAAAAGATGATGAAAACGATCTATAAAGATTTTGTCAGTAAGGCGGCAGAAGGTAGAGGCAAAACCTACGCCGAAATCGATGAGATTGCGCAAGGACGTGTCTGGACGGGTAGACAGGCGAAAGCCCTCGGACTCGTTGATGAACTCGGGGGGCTTGATACGGCGTTGTCTATCGCTAAAGAGCAGGCGGGTTTGGCCGAGGATGACGAAGTTAACCTTATTGTGCTACCGAAGCAGAAACCCTTTTTGGAAGAACTCCTGGAACGGATGGTTGAGGACATGGAAAGTTCAATTCAGTTACCCTTCGAATTGACAGCGAGTCGTTCTGTGCTATCTATGTTCGGCAATCGATGGCAACATGTCGTCACGTGGTTAAGCCTGTTTGGTTTTGAAAGTAGCACACAAGTTCTAACAATTTTACCTTATGAAGTTTTGATTCGGTGAGTTTATGCAAGCCAACAATGATTTTCACGTTGATTTAACTGACGAACAGATCGCCTTTTTTCAAGAGAATGGATATCTGAGCATTCCACGCATCACGACAGATAAAGAGGTGGAATGGCTTAAAGGCATCTACGATGAACTCTTTACCGGACGGACTGGAGAGGCGGAGGGACGATACTTTGATCTTGCCGGTCCACGTGCGCATAACGGACAAGAGACATTGCCACAAGTCTTAGGTCCAGAGGCACAATTTCCGGAACTCCGTGAGACTGTCTATTTCCGAAATGCGCAATGGCTCGCCGCGAAATTGCTCCGTGTGGCAACTGATAAGGTGAGCGGTGGCGGACACATGATTTTGAAGCCCGCACATTACGGCAATGAAACACCTTGGCACCAAGATGAGGCGTATTGGAACCCAGAGGTGCTGCCGCACAGTTTGAGTATTTGGCTTCCGCTTGATAAGGCGACAGTTGAGAGCGGCTGCCTCCAATTTATCCCGAGATCACACAAAGGAGAGGTGCGTTGGCATCGCCACATTGACGACGATCCGCTCGTACACGGGTTGGTGACAGATGAGGTTGACGTATCAGAAGCGGTTGCATGTCCCATACCGGCAGGTGGCGCGACGTTCCATCACTGTCGGACACTGCACTATTCTGCTCCCAACAGGACACCGGCGGCACGTAGAGCGTATATCCTCGTTTTTGGCACATCCCCTAAGAAATTGAATAAACCGGCGCATCGTCCGTGGCAAACAGAGGAACAGGAAGCACTCGCGGGCCTGAAATCACTGATCGCAGAAAGATCGTAGGTCCCCTTATGAAAATCATTTGTACTGGCATCAGTTGTTCGGGTCGTAAAGAACTGATGGCGAATTTTAAGATACTTTGCATGAGAAGGAAACTGAGCATCGGCTTCTTCAATGTTGGTGATGTTATGCACCGGGCTGCTGCGGAAGCGCGTGTCCATTTTACCGACAAGGTGCTCGATTCGGATCCAGCGGTTTTATCTCTGGCACGGCGCACGGCTTTTTATGAAATAGCGAGGCGCGCCGAAGATTATGAACATGCTGTTATCGGGTTACATGCCTGCTTTCGCTGGCGTGGCAGTCTTATTGAAGGGTTTTCCTTCAGAGATATTGAAATTCTCCTACCCGACCTCTTGATTAACGTTGTTGACAATATCACCGATATATCGGAACGGATGGAAAAAACATCACAATGGGCAGGGATGGGGAAAGCCGCACTCAACGTTTGGTTGGATGAAGAAGAATTTCTGACGAGACAACTCGCACATTTCACAGAGAAGCCGCATTACACGGTCGCAAGACAACACGACCTCGAAAATTTTTATGAACTCCTCTTTTCACCGAAACCAAAATTTTACCTCAGTTATCCAATTACACTCCTAAGAGACACACCGAAGGAAATTGAGAAGATCCGCGAGATCGGAGAAAAACTGAGCCGCTCCTTCATTGTCTTCGATCCGCTCACGATCAAGGATATGGAACTCGTTACCCTCACGAAAGATGAGAGTGCTGACGCACCGCGTGTGAGTGAAATGGGCGAGGAAGTGATTGAACAGATTCAAACACGGACGATCTCACGGGATTATCAGTTCGTTCACCAGAGCGATTTTGTGGTTGTCATCTATCCCACGGATAAGTTGTCGCCCGGTGTTCTCAGCGAGATGAATTACGCGACCCGTCACAACAAACCGGTGTATGCGGTTTATCCTGGGACGCGGAGTATCTTCTTCGAGAACCTATGTGACCGTATTTTTGACACGTATGAGGAGTTAGCAGATTTTCTAACTGCGACGTATAAAAGAGATAAGAACTAGCTGTTTCTAAATTCCCGCAATTCTATTTGATAGATTTTGATCTACAATGCCGAACTATTACAAACTATTACATGTATATCTGAAATTGACTTTTCATTTTGACCAACATGGAGTTGAAAGCCTATGCAAGCAAAAGAAACGAGTTTTCTGAAATTATTACAAGGTCCAAACCAGTTCCGTGTACCCATTTTCCAACGCAGATACAGTTGGAAAGAGCAACATTGTGAACAACTGTGGAACGATGTATTGGATATTGGAAAAAACGATGAGATTCGATCTCACTTTCTTGGTTCAATCGTCTACATAGAACCAGGCGGTAGCCAGAATATTTCAGCAGTGTCTGAAATATTAGTTATTGATGGTCAACAGCGATTAACAACTTTGTCTCTTTTGCTATTAGCACTCGGCAGAGCTATTGAAAAATCAGGTAGAGAAATATGTATCACACCGAAACAAATTTCAAACTATTATCTCTTCAATGCCGATGAAGAGGGTGAGTTACGCTACAAACAGTTGCTCACCCATCATGATAAGGATACTTTGATTCAGTTGTTGGAAAACAGAAAACTCCCTTGTAACGCTTCACCTCGGTTGGTCGAAAATTATCGCTTCTTTGAAACAAAACTCCAAAACACTAATTTTGCAGAGGTATACGCTGGTATTAGCAAATTAGCAATTGTAGACATAGCACTGGACCGTCGTTACGATGATCCACAATTAATCTTTGAAAGCCTCAATTCTACTGGTCTCAATCTCTCTCAAGCAGATCTCATACGTAACTACGTGCTGATGGGACAAGAACCCAGTTTCCAAAACAGACTTTATGAGGCTTACTGGCTTCCCATGGAGCAACGTTTTGGGGATCAATACGGAGATTCGTTTGATCGGTTTATCAGGGACTACCTCACATTAAAAACAAGGCAGATTCCGAGGATTGGTGGCGTTTATGAGCGTTTCAAAGTATATATTGAAAAGAGGATAAGGTCAGAGGCGTTAGAAACTATAGAGCCTATTATTGAAGACATCTCTCGCTATTCAAAACACTATGTCCGTATTGCATTAGATAAGGAAGAAGATACAGAGTTACGAGATTGCTTTACCGATATCAATACGCTTGAAGCTACAGTTGCTTTTCCGTTTTTGCTTGAAGTTTATGAAGACTATACGCGGAAAAAGATTACAAAATTAGAACTGGTAGAAATTCTTCGGTTGGTAGAAAGTTATGTCTTTCGGCGCGCTATATGTGGAATTCCAACAAATACCTTGAACAGAACCTTTGGGGCACTGATGACGAGAGTTGTCAAAAGCAGTTATCTCGAAAGTCTAAAGGATGTTTTCCGGCAATTAACATCTACTAGACGCTATCCTTCAAACAGCGAATTCAAAGAAGCATTGTTCATTAAAGATGTCTATAACTTTAGTAGGCGGGGTTATCTGCTGCGCAAACTGGAGAATCATGGACGTAGAGAACTAATCTGTGTCACGGACTACACGACTGAACATGTGATGCCACAAAACCCTGATCTGTCTGAATCATGGCAGCAAGAGTTAGGTGAAAATTGGCAAGCGGTCCAAGAAAAATATCTCCACACAATTGGTAATTTGACTCTCACTGGGTATAATTCAAAATTAAGTGATCGCCCCTTCAAGGAAAAACAGGAAATAAAAGGTGGTTTTGGCGATAGTCCACTTCGTTTGAATCGAAGTCTTGCTCGAGTGGAACGATGGAACGAAGCCGCTATCCGAGGGAGATCGGCAAAACTCACAGAAAAGGCACTCAAAATCTGGATATATCCACAGTTCTCATGAAAATCGGTATCCTCTCACGGGGACCTCAGAACCACTCCACACGCAGGCTGAGCGAAACCGCCCTCACTGCAGGACACGCCGCAGAAATTCTAGATCCCTTCGGTTTCTATCTCTATATCGGTGGTACCGGCAACCGTATTACATATCACGGGAAACCGGCAGAAGACTTTGATGTTATCGTGCCACGCCTCAGCCGGACAACAGCACAGTATGGCGAAGAGATTTTGAAGCATTTTGAATGGGTCGGAACTCCTGTGGTTAATCGAGCAAAAGCGATTGCGGCAGCACGACACAAATTCCACTCTCTGCGCATCCTTGCGCAGCACGGTTTACCTATCCCGTCGAGTCTCACCGTCGGCTCCGCCACGTTTTTAGAGGACGCTGTGACGGAAGTAGGAGATTATCCGTTTATTTTAAAACCCTTTCACGGCACACACGGCACGGGCGTTATGTTATTAGATACACCTACATCGCTCATTTCAGCCGTGGACGCGCTGTGCGACCTTCATCAGGATTATGTAATCCAGTCCTTTATTGCGGAAGCAGGTGGCGTTGACACTCGCGTTCTTGTCATAGGGGGTGAGGCGGTTGCGGCGATGAAAAGGAGCGCGCCTCACGGTGAATTCCGAGCGAATATTCACCAAGGAGCGTCTGGAGAGGCGATAGCACTGACAGACGAATACACGCACTTGGCTATAGAAGCGGCATCAGCACTTGAATTGGAGATAGCAGGTGTCGATCTGCTTCAGACGAATGAGGGACCTGTTGTTCTGGAAGTCAATCCGTCCCCGGGTTTTGAGGAGTTGGAGTCGGTCACAGGAATCGATATTGCTGGTGTGATTATTGAATTTTTAACGTCGTATTTGATGCCATGAATAGCAGTCTCCCACACCGACACAAGGGAGAGCCTAAACTCTGATTTTTCTGCTTTATGCGATTACTATGATCATTCAAAGCGCGTGGCCCGTAATGAAATGGAGGGGTTTTGCTTGGGTGTTTCTTCAGTTCTACGGGAAGATCCGCTAATATTCAGACTCACCTGACCAAACCGCAAAGACAAATTAAAAAGAAAAAAATTTTGATGTTCAACCACGAATTTCCACCGATTGGTGGAGGTGGAGGTTGGGTTAGCTATTTCTTAGGCAAACACTTCGCGGCGGCGGGACATGAAGTACACCTGATTACGTCGCGGTTTCACGATTGTCCGATAGATGAGAAAGTAGAGGGTTTCCACGTGCATCGCGTACGGGCACTTCGGAAGAGCCGTGATGTGTGTGGAGTCCACGAAATGCTGACTTACGCGGTGAGTTCAAGTCTCTACGGTTTGCGGTTTGCGAGGCAGTTGCAACCTGACATCGTTCAGGTCTTTTTTGGTATTCCTGCGGGTGGTGGTGCGTATCTTCTACGGAAACTTCGCAACGTGCCGTATGTGGTGTTTTTAGGAGGGCGTGACGTGCCGAGCCGTAATCCAGATCCGCCCTATTATCGGTGGTTATATCTACTCCTGAAGCCCATCATCCGAGCGATTTGGGGCAACGCATCAGCGGTTGTGGCGTGTAGCGACGGTCTACGTGAACTTGCACGAGAGACGGATACGGATGTAAAGATGGATGTAATTCCCGACGGTTTGGATTTAGGACGTTTTGAGCCGGTTCAACGCGATGCCTATCCCGAAAATGTCCAAGTGCTCACAATCGGGAGACTTATACCGCGCAAAGGGTTCCAATTTTTGATTCGTGCACTTCCACAAATTATCGAAAACGCGACACACAACTTTGAAATTGAAATTGTCGGTGATGGACCGTATCACGGTGAACTCCTAAGATTGTCAGAAGACCTCGGTGTATCGTCATATATCCGCTTTGCGGGTTCAATCCCCTATTCCGAATTACCACAAAAGTATCGTGGTGCTGACGTTTTCATCTTGCCTTCTCTCGCTGAGGGAATGCCGCTTGTCATTTTGGAGGCAATGGGGACGGGATTGCCGATCGTTGCCAGCCGCGTTCAAGGTATTGATGAACTCGTAGTAGAGAATGTTAACGGAGCGTTGTTCGACGCGGGGGATGTTGATGGACTTGCGCACTCTCTTGTCAAACTGATTAACGCTGGTGAAGGGCGTGTTGAGATGGGCAAAGCGAGTGTTGAACGTGTGAAGCCCTACGATTGGAAACACATCGCCGATGCCTATTTAGCCCTCTATGATGATATTTTGGGGAAATAACAGAATTTCTCTTTCCTGATAGAAACCGAAAGCGAATAAAATGAACATACTGATAGCCAATAGCGAAATAGAAAATGGAGGTTTAAACATAAAAAAATGCTGCCAACGAAAATACTTGCTATCGGGGCGGGTGGTCTACAACGCGCCTTAACTCATGAATTTGTACATATCCTGAACCAACGAAATCTCTATGACGGCGGTATCTTTATCGGGCAGCCGCGCGGCACTGAGAAAGCCGATGCCTTCAATCAACAAGGCGGCGTCTACCATGTTGTCACGTTCGACATGAGCGGTATCCACGACATCCAACAAATCTCAAGCGTCGTTGGTGCGACGACACTTGCGACAGAGACCGGACGCGAGCGGTTCTATGCACAGACAGAAAATCCGTTGGATCTCCTCCTCATCGGTGTAACTGAAGCGGGAATCGCCAAAGGTGAACTGGCGATGGATGTATTGGAAGAGACCCTCTATCGCTATTTCTGTCATCACGGTGCGGATGCGACCCTTTGTGTCATCAACACCGATAACCTCCGAAACAACGGCGATGTTATCCGCGATATTCTCTGTAATGAGTATCCGAGGCGGTCTGATGATTACGCAGGGTGGTTGGAAACAAACGTCGGTTTTCTCAACGAAATGGGAGATCGGCTTGTGCCGCAGGTCTATGCCGTGCCTGACGAGATTAAAGAAGCGGCACGCGCACAAATCAAGGGTCAAGATGCGTTAATAACCTATGCAGAGGCACCTCCCACGACGTCACTTATTCTTGAAGACATGGAGAATATGTTACGCGTGCCGTTCAGTGAACTTCAGGACTATGGTGTCGTTGTCAGCCAGGAGAGCATTGAACCATATCACGACTGGAAATTGCTCTTGGTGAATTCTGTGCACGTGCCGGGGATTACACACAAAGGAACGCTCTCTGGTATTGAATATGTCAACGAAGCGGCGGCACATCCAACGTTTGCTCCTCACCTCGAACGGCTGATGAATGGATATGCCGAGATTGTGGAAGCAGATATCCCGATAGCTGGGAAAAGTGCACAGGCATATTCGTTGGAATTTGTTAATCGTATTCGTCGAGTCAAAGACGACAATGCCCGGATTAACATCATTGAAACTGTGAAACTTCGCGAACGCGCCGCCGATATCATCCGCTCACCGAACTATGATGCAAGCACAGAACTTTTCAAATCTGACTTCGCGTATTCCTTCGCAACGGTGCTCCGGTTTCTGACCCCACATACAGTATCAGGTGCCGACGGTTATAAGGGTGTCACCGACACTGGCGAGACGTATGAAATCCGTGACCCGGACAGGACGATACAGGATGTTCTGAAGGGAGCGTTTGGCACAAGCCGATCAGATATAGATAAGCGGCTTGCTGCTATTTTCTCAAATGCGGTATTGTGGTCACCCGGTGGGGCTACATCACCAAGCGGTTTGGACGGGAATCGGGACTTTATGGCGCGCGTTGGGCAATATTATCACCGTTTGGTTAATGGAGAGACGTGTCTTGGGGTATTAGAAAGTATTGATAAAGAGGAGTAGGCACTGTTTTGGGGTTAGAGAATAGCCCATTGGTTCAAGGAAAGTGTCTACAAGCGGAATGATGAAGTGGTTTGCTGACGAAGTTTCCTAACCTCGCCAGCGAGTTGGGGCAGGTATGGGTCGCGCTAATCGACTAAGGAGATAACGCCTTTTTTGCGTTGAAGGACAGCATCATAGAACCGCATTGTGCCAACACAATCATGTATACTGGATATCGGCTCTCGATCTTCACGAATAGCATTGACGAACTCAGTAAGACTCACACCGTCACCCGTTAACTCCCCGTTGCGTTGGTCAGAGAAGTTTGAGGTGAAGGTATTTCCGGATTCCGTGAAGTGTTGCGCACCCCACAATCCGTCCAAAACGATGTATTCGTGTTGTCCGGTAATTTCGATGTAGTCATAGTTGCGCTGCCATAAACGTTGACTGGTCAACTGCAAACTTCCCACCGCGCCGTTGGTGTATTCTACAGCGACAGCAAAGGCTCCTTGCCCATCGACCTCGTTGTGAAAAACGCTAAGCTCCTTCACATCGGCACCGGCGATGTGCCGCGCTAAATCGAAATGGTGGATAGCAAAGTCTAGCAGATAACTTTTGACTGTCGGATATTTTCCACTACAGAACGAGCAGAAGAGTTGCGTGAGTTGACCGAAGGATTCGGTTTGCATAATCTGCCTTGCCTCTCGCACGCCGAGGCTGAACCTGCGTTGGAAGTTCACCATTAGAGTCCTGCCGTGCTGCTCTGCGGTTTCCGCCAAAGTGATAGTTTCCGCGAGGGATGGCGCGGGGGGTTTGGGCACGAAGACGTGGTATCCTGCCTCAAGCGTTTCCAGCACGAGCGGCTGCCGTGGATCAGGCCCCATGCAGACAATGACCGCTTCGAGGTCTTCCTTTTCAAACATTTCGTGCCGATCGGTGTAATACCTTCCTGTCCCGAATTTACCGGCAGCGTCTTTGGCACGTTCTTCGTCTGCATCGCAAACGGCTTGTAACGCGACTGGGGCGAGATGTAATGCGGGATAAATGGTGTGCCTTGCGAAACCGCCGGCACCGAGAAATCCAATCCGAAGAGGTTCCATATTTTTTAATTTTTCCTTGCTGAAGAACGACGTAGGTTAGAACTTGACGCACCTTTCTCTGGAGTCGCCTGAGCCGTTGTTGCAGGCTTGCGATCTAAAAAAAGATGTTCAAAATACGTAACAAACCCGCCTGTAATGTCATAAAAGGCAGGGCGAAAACCTGATAGCGAAAGAAGTTTGTAGGCAATTTAGCACAGCTTTGAGGCACTGTAAAGGAAATTTTGTTTTGGTATCGGACAGACGACGGAAATTTCAATTCGACCTAATTGCGAAAATTGTGTCAAAAGATAAAGGGAAGGATTTCTAACTGCTGCGGTTATAACACAAAAAGTTTGGATAGGAACAAAAGAGAGAATGCCTAAAAAAGTAGGGGACCAACGACGAAATTTCCGATTTGCGGTGCTCCAAGGCACCTTCATGCGTATCAACTTAGCGTTTGCGGATTCATCGACGGTGCTCCCTGCTTTCATCTATAAATTAAGTGGTTCCGATATTCTAGTGGGTTTAACGGGGTCAATGATGACGGCAGGATGGATGTGGCCCCAACTGCTGATGTCAAACTTGCTCGAGCATCGTCCAAGAAAAATGCCGTTCTACGCACTCGGTATGAGTGTTCGTGTTTTAGCGTGGCTTGCTGTCTTTTTCTGCACTATCACAATTGGTGAGCAAGAGCCGATGCTGCTTGCCGCTTCCTTTCTGTGTCTCTATTTCGTATCTTCCTCTGCCATGGGAGTTTCGACACTCCCGTACATGGACATCGTCTCTAAAGCGATAGCACCGCAGCAGCGCGCCCGCTTCTTTAGCCTGAGACAACTCTACGGTGGCTTTTTCGCGATTTGGGTCGGGTTCTTGGTGCGCGCAGTACTCGGAGACGAATCCGAATTTACCGGTATACTCGGTAGTATTACGCAAACCTTCAAAACGTTCACGATGTATTTTATCGGTTCGGTTTGCGGTCTGGATACCGATCTTGGATTTCCGTATAACTACGCTTTTCTCTTCGTCTGTTCAGTGGCAGCAGCGTTCTTTTCTTTCGTGAGTTTCTTGGGTGTGCGCGAGCCTATTCATCCTGTCCATCCGAGGCGGCAACCGATGTGGCAACATCTAAAACACGGGGCGTACTTCCTACGGACAGACACAAATTATCGGCGTTTTATTCTGTTCCGTGTTTTTGCACACTTTTCTGGCATGGCATCGCCTTTTTATATGCCCTATGCGTTAAATGAACTCGGGTTTTCAGAGGCAACAATGGGATTTTTCATCGTCTGTTCTGCGTTGAGTGGCGTGGTTTCAAATACATTTTGGGGACATATCGGCGAAAAATATGGTGTACGATGGTTGCTGATTATTACGGCAGGATTGATGGGTATCCCGCCCGCGCTTGCTTTTTCATCGGGGATACTCCCGACTTCATTACAAATGCCTGCCTTCTTCTTGATTTTCATCGTTGGAGGTATTTTAGCGAACGGAATGATGGTAGGGTTTATGGCATACATGTTGAATATCGCCCCACCTCGAAACCGCCCGAGCTACATCGGTTTCATGAACACGTTACTGATGCCTGTGAGCTTCGGTCCTCTTCTTGCTGGATTTCTTGCCCCTCACATCGGTTATCAATGGTTGTTCGCTATATCGGTAGGTATCTGCGTCGCTGCGTTCCGTATTGGAACACAATTAGAAGAAATTATGCACGAAGATGAGATAACGGAAGAAACAGATTTTTAATTTTTCCTTGCGGAGTAGTGGAGTCGGTTCCACGTTTGATGAGCCTTTCCTCTATCCACCTGAGCCGGTGTTGCAGGCAATGTTTTGTAGCATAGCCTGTTAGGCTGTGCCTTCTTCAAAGACGGAGGTTTGCATGAAAGTCGTTGCAAAATTCGGTCCCGAAAGCGTGGGCTTAATAGATAAACCCGACCCGGTTGCCAAGGGTGAGTTCGTCGTCGTCAAAATCCATTCGGCCCCCATGTGTACGGAATACAAAGGTTTCAAAACAGAAGGTAAGAGCGAGAGTTTCGGACACGAAGCCGCCGGTGAAGTGGTAGAAATCGCACAAGAGGGCACTGTCAAAGTAGGCGCACGCGTTGTCGTGATGCCACACTTCCCATGTGGAAAGTGTTATATCTGCTTGGCAGGTGAATATGCTCATTGTGAGGACGACAACAAAATCCTACCCGTTACTGAACAGACGGGTGTGACGGCGACTTTTGCGCAGTACATCCTTAAACAGGACTGGCTGCTCGTGCCGATTCCGGACGGGGTCTCCTATCATCACGCTGGAATGGCATGTTGTGGGCTTGGATCGACATCCAATGCCATGCGATTGATGAATGTTAACGCGTTTGATACCGTTCTGATTACGGGGATGGGACCTATCGGGCTTGGCGGCGTGATTAATGCTGTGCATAGAGGCGCACGCGTCATCGCTGTTGAGAGCCATCCCTATCGCGCAGCCCTCGCGAAAAAACTCGGTGCAGCGGAAGTTGTTAACCCCCAAGACGAGGATGTCGTCGATCAAATTCGGGACTTGACAGGTGGTAGAGGCACAGACAAAGGCGTGGAGTGCTCAGCGGCTTCCGCAGCTGTCCGATTATTGACTGACGTAACACGCCCGAAAGGACATATTTCATTGATTGGTGGAATTGGTGAAGTGGCAATCCAGGGGAGTAGTATTATCAATAAAGGCTTGACAATACACGGCACACGGCATTACAATCTCGTAGACACACCTGACATGATGCGGATGATTCCACAAATGAAGGAGCAACTGGATACGTTCATTACACACATCTTTCCTATGAGCCAGATTCAGGAAGCGTGGGCGTTACAGTGTACCCATAAATGTGGAAAGGTTGTTCTCGATCCATGGGCGTAAAATGGACGACTCATTAACCTAACTTGCTTTGGTGAAAGGGGATTTCATGAATTCTATGACGAATGATATGCCGCTCTTAACACCGCTGGACATTCGCCGTGGCATTACAAGTGCAGCAGATGTCGCTTTTCCATTACGTTGGGGAATCCTCGGTGCTGGTAACATTTCAGCACAGTGGGTAGAGGCTTTACAAGGTTGTGAAGGCGCGACTGTAACCGCTGTGGCGGCACGCGAAATAGACCGAGCGAAAGATTTCGCGAGACGGTATAGTGTCGTTACTGCTTATGGGAACTACAGAGAAATGGTCACAGCCGATGACGTAGATGTTGTATACATCGGCACGATCAACCCGTTACACAAGGAACACACCCTTCTCGCAATTGAAGCAGGCAAGCACGTCCTCTGCGAGAAACCACTCACCGAGACCCTCTCCGATGCGCAAGAGATGTATGCAGCAGCTGAAGAGAAGGATGTGATGATGCAGGACGGCATGTGGACCCGTTTTTTTCCTGCGGTGGAGCATGCTCGCGCCGCCATTGAAGCCGGCACAATTGGGGAGGTTGTGCTCACACAGTCCGATTTCTTCGACCCGATCTATACTATTCAGGCGGCACCGCTCGCCTTCGGCGCGTCGGCTGTACCTATAGCGATCACTGCTATGGGTAATAGAGTCGGTGGCGCGATTGTGGACTACGGCGAGGACAAGTACGCGGTATTGACATTTCCGCCGCGCAACTCTGAACTCCCAGAGGTGACAGAACTCGTCGGCACAGAAGGACGCATTACGCTTGAACGACCCGGACATTGCCCGACGCGTATCTCTATCCGAATCCCACCGCCAAATGGCGTGCCTTCGCAATACAGGACCCGAAACGCGCCCGCCCCGCTGTATTCCTTCGAGTATCCGTTGCCCGGATCCGTAGCGATGGCGAGATCCTCTCCCAATCAACACGGTTTTCTCTATCAAGCTGAAGCAGTCCACCGCTGCCTTGCTGCCGGTTTGCGTCAGTGCCCGCAATACGATAAGGAAGAGTCACTGCACTCTATGAACGTGTTGACGGAAATTAACAAGGCAAAACAAACGGCGGCACATCGCTAATCGGATATCAATCAGGACTGATGCCGGCTACCGCTCTACCCAATCAGAAACTTTGCTGTCAGTATGGGTTTCAGGTACCTCAGCCTGAAACCTCGCTTTCCTCGCCTCCCGATCAGTGTCCTCATCAAACAAAGCAAGTAAGCGCACTTCAATCGTTTCGCGAAGTGGCGCGTCCTCCGGTGTCGTCGGATCGTGTATCGCTCCATGGAAGGCTGTACGCATATTAGACTTTTCTTGGCGAGTGTCATATTGCTTGAAAATCAGCGTCTCCTGCGGTGTCATTCGCGGAAAATAATACCAACGTTGGTTCGGATTATGCACAAGCCGTAGGCTAACAAGCCTTCTCGGCGTTTCGGTCTGGGACCAGGCATCTGCAGCAATTATATCTTCCCCTGCAACCGTCTGCATGTCGCAAATAGCCAGTGGCATAACGAAGATATCCCGCTTTAAGTCCGTGCTACGCCATACATTATACATCTGAAAGTGTTTGCCCCTGGCAATCTTTTCAAACCCATCCTCGGAATACGGACTGACATCCGAATGTATGCCGCCATAAGTCCCTTCGCTGCCGTTTGCTGTCGGTTTGTTGCCGCGCGGATGACCCTCAGGGAGTCCACCAAACCCGTTACGGTATTGATGTTGCAGTATCCGTGTCTCACTGCAACCTGTAAGTGCCGTAATGAGGTCAGCACATTCCTGATAGAAATGTGTCGTTACGGTATCCTGATCGTGTAGAGCTCTCACTTGTGTGTCTGCGTCTACCAACTGGAAGCCGTTCCTCTCAAGATTCGGAGGCGGTTGCAACAACCGTCCGTTGTAGACCTTGATCGATTCCCGGACATACATGCTCTTCCGTTCGTCGAGATTTTCAATCCATTCTGGTGGTGGCATGCGGGTGCCGCTGTATCTTGCGTTCGCAAAACTGCCAGTTGATTCCACGAAAGGTAACATTTCTCGTTGTGCCATGGGTACTCTCCTTTGTGCTGGAAGTTTTTAATTATACCTTGCGGAAGAACTACGCGATGAGAGATTTAACGGTTCTTTCATAGTATCTGCCTGCGTCGTTGTTGTGTGCTTGCGTTTTTGATACCAATTTTTAAGAGATTATCCCGACGCATTTTCTAACATAATACGATAGCCTCAATTTGCAGTCAACAGCAAATCAGAAGCATTCAACTGAGAAATTCTCTCACTGGGTAAAAAAAAGCTAAAGGTTTTGGAAGTCGCTGCATATTATATAACCCAAGTTGCTACCTATATACTTTCGGATACACGAACACCCTTTTCCACCGAGAATCCTTCATTTTTCCGAAAAATTGGGTGTATTCCGTGTCATTTTCGTGCGAAGACGCACAGGCTCACGGCCTATGCTACAAGGGGCAACTTAGGTTATATAGCAGTAGGGATTGATATACTTCACAAAGTCGAAATACTCAGGGGCAGGCTGCCAGCACTAGCTCGAGACGCAGCCCTCCCTGTAAGGATCTAGCTATGTTTTGTATAACCAGATTCTATGTAACCTCATAGAGAATCAGCGTCACCCGTGTGACGCTGATTCTCTTTACGTCCAGACAAAAATAGAAGACTGACTCACGCTGCCACTCTTGCACATAGAAATTCTTAGAACAAAAGGGACATCTCTCGAGAAAAAATAGGAAAAACCTTAAAAAATTCGTAAAAAAACTGCATTTTACTCTTAACTTTTCCAGTTTCAGTGTCATATATATAGGACCAGCAAAAAGGAGAAGATAGGATCGTGTTCGTGAAATCACTCACTTCTTTATCAGACTTCAACTTACCTCTAAATACAAGGAGGGACCCAATGAATGAACATCGGGGGCCACATCACTCAGGAAAATGCCCGTTTCATATTGTGCCGGGTCATCCGCTCTCCGCTGAAGCCTCAGTTGATCGCTGTGTTGCCTGCGTCACGCGCTACAATACGCAATTGGAAAGTCTCTACGAAGATTTTCGCCAAATTGCTTTCCTGACGATCCTGGAAGAAGAACCTAAGTATGACTCAAAGCATCCGAGTCGTGCAAGCTTCACTACCTTCATGAAGTCGCGTATCTGCAGTCGCCTCTGGTCCGAAAGACGTAATCAACTGAAGTCCCTTCCATTTCCACACCACGAGGAGTACCCGTCACAGGGTAATCTGTTAATTCACCATCTGATCGCTGAGACCTGTGCCTGCGAAAGGGAAGAGGACGCGATCGTTCGGGAGATGGAAGTAGAAGAGTTCTGCCAAGCATTACCCAAACTTTTAACGCACTTATCCGAGAAGGAATGTGAGGTGCTGCGCTTGAAATACTTTGAGGAGTCTAAGGGTGTAGAAATAGCCAAACAGTTATCAATCTCGGAGGGCAGAGTCAGTCAACTCCTGAAAACCGCACTCACAAAACTGCAAAAAGCCTACCTTTTGGCACAGTTCTAGGAATTTTTGTCATCACAAAAAAAAGCTAAAGATTTCAGAAGTCGCCGCATATTATATAGTAGCAGGGCTTGATATACCTCACAAAGTCGAAACACTCAGAGACAGGCTGCTATATCTAACACGAGCCGCAGCCATCCCCGTAACAAAGTATAAGTGGAGGTCCAATATGTTTGCTGATTTATGTGCCACTCGCGCGATCCAAGCAGGTCTCGTCTTCTTTCTACTCGTTGTTGGACGGAGTTTGCTCTATAGTTGGCATGTTCACCGGACGACAGATGCCGAGTTGGCATACTTGGGGGCGGATCCTGGCGTGCTTCAGAACGAGCCACAGACGACACAACACACCATTGATACAAGCCCGGTGGACTTTCAATAAGGCGAAACACCCCTTGAAACCTATGAGACACAAACGATGGCTGAAACTTCAGAGACGTTGTCAGTAGATGAAGCCTTCGAACTCACGGGCATGGTGGCTGCCTTCGGACCCGATATTTTTACAGCAGCGGAAGAACCCGTATATGCACCGAATGGTGTTTCCTCTACGGGTTTGGTCCCTTTCCAGAAATCCCCGCGGATTATCCAGATCAAGGGGTGTGGAGTGAGGAGCGGCTCCAGACGATGGAACCACGTCATGAGTTGCTGTCAAGAGTCAGAATTCGGTTGTGGAATCAAGGGGTTCACACCGTCGGTTCTGTCTATGATGGCACGTATAACCTCATTTATCCGATTAGAGATAACGGAGTCTACATCAAGTGGGCGGATAATCTGGACCCCGATGGGAAGCCATACGTGCAGCGTCTGCTCACATCTCCAGCCACAGACGATTCGCTAAACCGGAACAGGTATGGGCTTCATAACGGTATATTTCCGTCACATTTAACGGTTTATGAGTTTCCGGATGGGGGTATCGACCCCTACAATTTTCTCTATTTACCGAGATAAGGAGACTATCATGAAAATCTTGAATGTCTTTTGCGTCCTGCTCTTTTTGTGGATGAGTGCTACACTCGTCACGGATGCGGTTTGGGATGGACGGAAACCTCATCTATTTTTAACGCAAGTTGCTACTCACAAGATTTTAGGCATCCGTTCCCATTTTTCACTGAAACGGTTTCATGCTTCGGAGGCATTTCGTAGCGTAGGAAACCGCTGGTTTCCTGCGTGCTTAATATGCACAGCCTAACAGGCTATGCTACGAGTGTAAATTTATTGTCGGATTCTACTATAAGGTAAAGTATTATGTCCACCGAGTGCCTAAACCGGATTGCCCCTGCATTGATTTGCTTTGGTTCGCACTCTATAGGGAGAGACTACCAAACCCATCTCGAAAGGAATTAAAAAAATGCGCGTTTTGACAAAGATCGCTGCTATTTCCATCGTTTTAATAACTGCTGGAAGCATCTATCTCTATATAGACACAAAACGTTTTATTGAGAATCTCAGTGAAACGCAAAAACAATCTGTTTCCCAGAAGGGTTCTGCTGCTGTCGGTCCTCCTTCACCTGAAAAAGAGGGCAGTGCTCCTACTGCCGACACTTCAGATACACCCTCAAGGGTTCCCACGGAACAAGAAAACGAGACTCATGCGTATGACTGGAGGGAGGATAAAACAGATCATGGACACACTCAGGTCCATGGCGATCCATGGCAGCAGAATCAGCCCATCGGCGAAAATTCTCATTGGTCAGAAATCACGGACCCCTACGAGCGAGCGAAAGTTTTCCGTTCCGAACTCCGCGAAGAGTTTGGAGATGCCCCCGAGGTGGATGCTCTTGTAGAGGGATTCTTAAAGGTATGGACACAAAAAACGATGGACGCAGATGAACGTTCCCAGTTCTTTAAAGCCTACGTGACCCTTCGGCCAGACAGTGTCGAAAAGACTGAAAGTCTGGAGACGCGCCACACTCACCTCCGACCGAGTCAGCCATTTCTGAATCTTCGACATCAATTCTCAGACATAGAACCTTTCGTGGCGGAGTATGGATTTGAAGAGGGGATTCTCATATTCTCGGCGCAGAATCCGGAGAGAGCCCTCGAATTTAAACGAGCTCTCTGGCAAACGGATGAGGTACAAAGTTCACTTGAAAATTTGCCCGAGGAAGCCAGAAATTTTTTCAAGGAAATAGCACCATAGATGTAAATATTTGAAAGGGTCCCCTTGTCAAAGGGGACCCTCCTCCTAGCGTAGTACCTGACCCGCCCACTCTGACATAAAAAATATTCTTGACATTTTTATCCATTTTCTACATACTAAAGTTACACACAACTAACCAGATACGCATTGTTTTTTCGATGGGCTTTCAGTTTCGGTAGCGTGAGACATTTTTAGGAGGTGTGCGCATGTCAAAAATTTTCGAAACGATAAACGAGGCACAGAGCACTGCGGAATTAACGCAACCCAATCGGTTGCCGAGACCCAGACGAATATTTGGGGCAATTTTCAGCGAGGAACTCCGAGTTCCTGAAATCGCTTTGCTAAGTGAATCCATGCTTACGCAAGACTGGCACCTTTTGGAGGAAGATGCTGCTCGGTCACACCTCCAGCCGGAGTAAATACCGGCTTATGCAGAAGAGTTCTCGGTAAGTAAAAAGCACCTCTCAGAATTGGAGAACTTCTTAAGTTTTCCTAATTTTGTTATGGATGGGAATATGAGCAAACCAAATATAGTCTACATTCATTCACACGACACAGGGCGATACGTTCAACCTTACGGACATGCAATCCCGACACCGAATATCCAGAAACTCGCAGAAGAAGGGGTTGTCTTCCGAAATGCCTTTTGTGCCAATCCAACCTGTTCACCATCCCGTGCTGCTTTACTCACTGGGCAATACGCTCATAGCTGCGGCATGGGAGGATTAGCAAACCGTGGTTGGAGCCTCCCAGTCCCGGAGCATCTCATCACCTACACCTTGAACCGAGCTGGCTATACCACCGCATTGGCTGGGTTCCAGCACGTGGTCAGAGATCTCAAGGAAACGGGATATCAGAGACTTTTATCTCAAGGGCGAGTGAGCGCAGGTGCTGAAGAACGGGCCCGCGCCTTTATTGCGGAGAAGCATGACGCACCATTTTTCTTAGACGTTGGATTCGGCGAAACACATCGTCGAGCGAAAGGTTTTGATCCACCTCCCGACGGTGAACCAAAAACTGATCCGCGCTATGTAAAACCACCAGCACCCTTCCCGGACACACCTGTAACCCGACAGGATATGGCGGAATACATTGACGCAGCACGCACACTTGATAGAAAAATGGGAGTGGTCTTTGATGCACTGGAGGAAAACGGACTCGCTGAGAATACGCTTGTGATATGCACGACTGATCACGGGCTCGCCTTCCCTCGAATGAAATGCCACCTCACCGACCACGGCATCGGTGTGATGTTGATCGTCCGCGGTCCCGGCAGTTTTACAGGCGGACAGGTCGTGGATGGATTGGTCAGTCAGGTCGATCTCTTCCCCACTATCTGTGAACTGACAGGAATTGAAGCACCCGCCTGGCTGCAAGGCCATTCCCTTATCCCCTTAGTGAATGGCGAGGTAGAAGATGTTCGAGATGCGATCTTTGCTGAAGTCAACTATCACTGCTGCTATGAACCACAACGCGCTGTCCGTACGAAACGGTGGAAATATATCAAACGCTACGATGATGCCGAAAAATGGGCACTCCCGAATTGTGACGACAGTATTAGCAAAACCTTTATGATGGAACACGGTTGGGGTGATGAGCCTGTAGCATCAGAGAGGTTATACGATGTCGTTTTCGACCCATCGGAGGCGCACAACCTCGCTCAAAACCCAGATTATGCAGACGTTTTAGCAGAAATGCAGGGGCGTTTGGAACAGTGGCGTGCGGAGACAGACGATCCCGTGAGCGAAAACCAGATTATGGAACCACCCGACACTGCTGTATCAAACGATCCAACAGATATATCACCAGGGGACAAACACTATCCCGCCCGTGAAATGATTTGATATTTGGCAACAACTCGTAGAGGGTTGTTGAGTCTGACAGGGGTTCTGCATGCGGCAGGCCAACGATTTATCACTTGAAGGGAACTTTATTGGATGACTACAATGGTAAGAATCAATTGCTAAATCAGGAGTTATATTGTGAAAATTTTAAGTCCTATGCTTTTTACTACGCGGTTGGCTGTAACGCTATTGTTAATCTGCCAGTTGCTAATATTCAGTAGTTGTGACGAGTACGAAAGATTGACCAACGATCCTCCTGAAATCAATACTTTCACCGTTCCAAAAGAGATTCGATACGGCGAAAGCGTCACACTTAAAGTCAGTGCTTTCGATCCGGAGAATAACGACTTAACCTACACATGGGACGTATCTGCTGGAATATTAACGAGCGAACAAGGAACAGAGATCCAGTGGACAGCTCCTGAACTCCCTACTTCTGAAATCGAACCTGATCAGACGGTTACAGTGCATGTGTCTGTTAGGGACCAGGGTGAAGAAGCCGCTTCGGAGTCCGCATCGATTATCGTCTTTTCAAAACCATACAGAGTCGCTGAAGCATTCAGTGGTACCTACGAACTTATCCGAACCCAATCAGCCAATGAAACCATTGAAGCATTCGGATCAATGCGACTGACAACAACGACATTCACCAGAGAATATCAGAGTAACGGGGCGTTTTTCTTCGGTTCGTATAAATTGATTGAACCGTTTGATGAGAGAAAAGGGACAATTTACTGGTTCTCTGATCGGAGTACTGAACCGATTGTGAGTACTTATACATGGGATGGTGAACTATTCGTCATCTTTTGGACAGCGACTTCTACCGGAGACATCTACCAGAAACTTAATTAAAACTGCGTTGTTTTTTGTGCGTCGAAACGACTACAGTCTTTTGATAGCACGTACATCTAATGGAGACAAGATAGTGAAAATAACCTCACGTTTCACCTTATATGCCCTGCTAATAACTGCCTTCATCTCTGGAATGCATTCATTAGGTTTTTGTGAAAAACAAGAGCGGATCACCCTGGAAACGAATGGTCGCCCAAAACAGTACGACGTTATCGAAACAAAGCGCTATGAGATTGTTGAAGTCGAGGACTCAGTTATTACGCCAGATGTTCTAACATCTGTTGCGGAGCAAGCGATAGCCGATGCCGAAAAAGATGCAGTGGCACATCTCAATAGGACAATGTGGTTCAGCGCAGGGTGTTTTTTTCCACTCGTCGGCCCCATTCTTTCGCAGCGCTACCAGCCTTTCATGCCGACTGCACGCGTGCTCGGTAAATCCCCTCAATATGTCGCCTTCTATTATGATGCCTATAAGGTCAAAACAAAGAAAATTCAGTTCACTTGGTCAATGATTGGTTGTTTCGTTGGGTCTCCTATAGGGTCGTATCTAATCCCACTTCTGTACAGGGCAATACGGAATTAAATGTCATCTTGTTGGAGAATACAAAACCATAAAAACTTACGCAAATGCCTCTCAAATTACGAACAAACACAGTCCTACCGGCACACCAAACAGCACCGTTTCGTTCAACGCAATCCCCTTTGTAGCATAATCTGTTAGGGTGTGCATATTCCATTTCCCCGCTTACGAGAGGATAAAGCGGGGCGTTAAAGCCGATTTCCAGCCCACAAGGCACCACGGCGAATAACCCTCTGAAAATTCGGATCCTCAAGTACCGCCATATCATGCCCCAGCGCAAAATAGAAAACTCTACCTTCACCATACGTATGGTAAAACGCCATGACATGCGTCTCATCTTTCGTGTGGTCGTAAGCCTGCATTAGATGGTGTGAAGCATCAGGGTTATGCTTCAGATAGTAGAGTTCATCTGTCGCCTCAAAATCTGTTAATCCTTTGGTAATCGGATGGTTAGGCTCACTCACACTTACGCGAAAATCCATATACGGGCTATGTCCGTCGAAAAACCCGTTGAGCATACTGTGGTAGCCTTCAGACTCCCGAAACGAAGCGGCAGCGGTGTGAAGTCCGAAAAACCCACCACCTGTCCGAATATAGTCGAGTAGACCTGTCTCTTGCGCCTCTGTGAGTTCCCCGACATCGGTATAAAAAAGCACGGTGTCGTATCCGTTAAGTCCATCGGCAAGCACATCGTAGTCTTGAGAGAAATCCGCATCAATGTCGCTGCTATCGTTAACCATTGATGTCAAGAACTGCCCATTTCCGGCGTGATCGTGATAAATACCCTCTGTGCCAACAAATATAAGCAATTTAAGATTTTCCATTTTGGCGTAACTTGCAAGCCAAAACTTGCGATACAAGCTTCCTCCATTAGTTGTTCGGTAATACGAGCACTTTGACAGATCCGTGTTCATCACGGCCCGCAGCGACGGCAAACGCCTCGTTAATGTCGTTTAAGTCAAACTTGTGCGTAATCAAGGGGTTTGGATCGAGTTTACCAACAGCGAGTAGGTCAATAGCGACTTGAAATTCTGTTTTACCGCCATGCCTGCCATAACAAAAAGACCAGATGACTGTGAGTTCTCTACTCCGTGCGAACCGCTCTGAAAAGGAAAGCGGGGTGCGATGTCCGCCAACCATACAGACTCTGCCGCGTTTTGCCGCGATCTCAGTCGCCTGCCCAAGCGTATTCGCCGTCCCACCGACTGCTTCAAAGACAACATCTGCGCCTCTGCCATCACTCCAGTCCATAATCGCTTCAACGGCATCTGTCTTATCCACATTAATAGGCACCGCTCCCACAGCATCATGGGCAATCTGTAGAGGGCCGTCAGGCTTTCCAAGCATAGAAATAGAGGTCGCCCCCGCGATATCTGCTACCTGCGCAATCGTCAATCCAACAGGACCACTTCCGATAATGGCGACACGGTCGCCAGGCGATACCATTGCTCTGTTGACAGCATGAACTGCCACGGCATAGACTTCTGCCAACGCTCCACCTTCAGCCGAGACGCTTTCTGGAAGAGAATAGATATTTGGGGTCCGCGCGACCATAAATTCCGCAAAGCCACCCCCACCGTGCCGCAAATTCGCACAGATGTTATAGTTGCCGTTGTAGCATTCCGGGCAATCGTTACATGGACTAATCGGCTCAATTGCCACACGGTCCCCTGTTCCATACCCTGTAACATTCCTGCCTATGTCAATAATTTCTCCCATCAACTCATGTCCGCCAATGCGTGGGGGTAAGGGTCTCTCTGGTGTGTGGTGGTATCCGTGTAGATCGCTACCGCAGATTCCAGCCGCTTCCACTTGTACCAGGACTTGTCCTTCTTCGGGTGTCGGGTCTGGTACCGTTTCAACCCTTATATCTTTTCCACCATAAAATTGCGCTGCTTTCACGATAGCCTCCTCAATAGATAGTCATCTATTTGGAATATAGCATAGGTTTGGAATTGTGTCAATCACTCTAAAAATTTCGATTCAGGAATTTCCCTTGACTTCCAAGAGACAAATAAGGTAAAATCAACAAAAATAATACCCAATGAGGAGATGAAAATGAGAACGGTTAAATTAGGTTTGATTGGAGCAGGCGGTATCTCAGGAGCACACTGCCGAACACTTGCTGAAATTGAAGGTGCTGAAATAGTCGCTGCCGCTGATCTCGTACCAGCAAACCTCGAACGTGCGAAAGAAAATTGGGGCATCAAGCGGACGTTCACCGATTACAACGAAATGCTCAAAATGGACGAGATTGAGGCGGTCTATGTCTGTACGCCGACAGGTGTGCATGCCGCACCTACCGTCGCCGCACTGAACGCAGGGAAACATGTTTTCTGCGAGAAACCGATGGAGGCAACACTGGATGCCGCCGCATCGATGTGGCGCGCAGCAAAAGAGAACGATAAAATTTTGATGATTGGGCTCAAACTCCGGTATTCAGCAGAAGTCATTAAGGCAAAGGAAATTGTTGATGCTGGCACCTTAGGTGATATCTATTACGTCGAAACCGTTGCTGATCGCCGCCGTGGAAATCCAGGTGGCAGTTTTATCGTAAAAGCGACAGCAGGTTTAGGCGCGTCTGCAGACATAGGCGTTTATGCCCTTGACACTGCCTTGTACCTCATGGGACATCCGAAACCTGTTGCAGTCTCTGGTATCACCTCTAACTACTTGAGCCTGCACAATACATGGAATCCTGCTCTTAAAGAGACTGAGGTAGAGGATTTTGGTGTCGGTTGGGTAGTCTTCGAGAATGGCGCGCGTATGGTGTTCAAAACGTGCTGGTGTATGAACATGGATTCCCTCGGCGGGACGATCTTTCTCGGCAAAAAAGCCGGGTTACGCCTTGGCATTGGCGAAGTCCGAGGACCGCAGGACGGCGTGCGCGTCTATGGCGACAAAGACGGTGAAATCTATGACCAAGAGTTCACCAATTTTGAATCTGTAGATGTATTCCTCGCAGAGGATACCGCTTTCGTTGATGCTGTTCGTGAGGGTAGACCTTCACCCATTGATCCCTATGGCGTAATGCTCACCAACGTTATCATTCAAGGGGTTATCGATTCCTCAAACGCCGGTGGACGCGAAGTATCGGTGACAGTACCGACTTTATGATTTTTTAGGATGGGGTCTGTAGCCCAATCCTACCGCATTGGCGAGGTCTATCCAATGGCTTATAGCAACTTTACTTTAGAATCTGTTGGGACAACCTTTGAATTAGAAAGAGCTGAGGCCATAGATATCTTTGCTGAAATAGAGCCGATAGCCCCGAGTTCACACTTCGCAACGCAGTTGCAAAAAAAGTGCCGTTAGCTGTTGCCATAGGTACAGAAAAAGCTCGCTCGGGACTGATTATTACCGATGTTTTATTTGAACTTCGCGAGCACCTCAACCATCGCATCAGTCTCTTTTCAGGAGTTGATTTCAACGTTGATACCGAAAATAACTTAACCGGGGTGTGTGACTTTTTGATAAGTTTGTCACCGGAACAATTCTTCGTAGAGGCACCTGTCATCGCGATCGTAGCGGCAAAAAATGCCGACGTGAAACTCGGGTTGGGGCAGTGCGTCGCTGAGATGATTGCCGCGCAACGTTTTAATGCTGAAAAGGAGAATAGTATTCCGTACGTTTATGGCACGACTACTTCCGGGACGGATTGGCTTTTCCTCAAACTGGAGGGCCAAAAATTGCATATTGACATGGCTGTCTATACAATTACTCAGTATGACAAGATTCTCGGTATTCTCTCAAGTATGGTGGAGCAAAAAGCCTAACTCTGTCTTATAACCTTGAGGTTTTTGCGGTGAAATCTATTCGATTTTTTTCTATCCTTTCTTATTTTATCTGACTCTATATACTCATCGGGAAGCGAGGTATGTCAACTGATATTTAACCGTAATCCACACTTCCACTGGGAATTCCCAGAATTTTTCCTTTCAATCGTAACGCGCGAAACACTCCCGATAAGAAGTAGGCAGGTCGTTCAGTATGAAATCTATTAAAATCGCCGGCAGAGAGTTCACATTAGGATCCCGATTTGCACGGCTGTTTGCATTCTTAATAGATGGAATACTCTTAGCAGGTGTTCTGTCGATTTTAGTATCTCTTTTTATTGAATTGGGTTCCGGTTTTAGTGCTAGTCTGGTTCGGATTGGATTACTCAGTGTCCTGCTATGGACATTGGGTCCTAAAACTAACGTAGATGAAGATACTTTCCCTATGGTTCAACTGTCTATAACTGGTCTTTTCGGACCGTGGATGAACTATGCCTCCGATACTTTAATATGGGGCGGAATAGCGTTAGGAACAGCCCTTCTGCTTTTCATGGACGGCTTCAACAATGGACAGGGCCCCGGCAAAAAACTGATGTCCCTACAAGTGCTCCGATTGAAGGATGGTAGACCCTGCACTTTTAAAGATTCTTTTATTCGTCGTCTTACAAGCATCTTTCAACCGTTGGATTCTTTCTGGACGTTTGGAAAACAACGGCAACGCATGGGTGACAAGTTAGCGGATACAATTGTCGTAAAACTTGCTTCTGCGGTGGAGCAAGCAGAAACCGAAACCGAAGCCCCTGAGAAAGTTTTTGAGGATGCTATCGCAGAGATGAAAACGCGGCTTTTAGAGGCACGCCAGAAGGTTGATGCCTCTGTCGGCGTTGAAAAGCAATTTAAGGATGCTTATGAAAGTGCAGTCGCCCAAGTGAAAAAATGGCAAGAACGTGCTATTATCGACCTCGAGGCCGGACGTGAAGATTTAGCGCGCGAAGACCTTGAAAAACGAAACGAATACAAACAATTAGCAGATCAATACAAAAAACAGTGGGAAGAGCAGAATCAAGTTATCCAATCACTCGGAGACCTCCTTGAATATCTTCAACAGAAAATGATAGAGACAGAAGGAAAAAAAGCAGCGGTCATAGCACAGCACAGAAACGTTGATGCCGAAGCACACCTCCGCGATATCTTGAAAGCAATAGAAAATAATAAGGCATCAGAGACACTTATGAAAATGGAACAGAGCACGACTGAGGCAGCAACCTTGGCAAAGGCAGCGGCTGAAACGGATATCGCATATCAAAAAGCAAAAGTAGATCGCGAATTTTCAAGGTATGCTGAAGAGGCATTAATTGACGAGGATATCGCTGAATTAAAGGCGAAATTACAGAAGTAGAACACATTGAAATGTGTGTAAGAGAAAAATAAAAAGATTTCAAGATGAAGTCTATTAAAATCTCGGGTAAGAAATTCCAATTGGGATCTCGACTGGCGCGGTTATACGCGCTTTTCATAGATTTCGCTTGCTTATCTGTCGCTCAAGTCATTGTGATCTGTTTGATTCGGCTGGTAGCCCCTATTATTTTTCCGCCGATGTGGAATCGTACGGAAGGTGCCTGGCAAGGTTTCATATTAGGGACTTTCGTTTTTAGTAGCATAGCTATGTGGGTGTTTGGACTGCTGTTTTCTGACGGTTTCAGGAATGGACAGGGGTTAGGAAAGAAATTGCTGGCCCTACAGGTGGTCCGTTTGAAAGACGGTAAACCGTGTACTTTCAAGGATGCTTTCCTTCGCCGATTTGCAGGTATCTTTCAGCCATTTGATTTACTCTGGTTCCTTGGAAGTAGACGACAACGACTCGGAGATAAGTTCGCGGAGACAGTTGTTGTGCAATACGAGCCGGAATTGGAACAGACCGAGGAGGACACTGAAGATCCGGAAAGTGTTTTAGAGAGTGTGATCGTTGAGATGAAAAGTCGGCTTTCAGAGGCACGGGAGAAGGTTGCCGCCTCTATTGCGGTTGAAAAACAGTTTCAGGACGCTTATGAAAGTGCGGTTGCTCAAGCAGAACAGTGGCAAGAGCGCGCACTGATTGCTCTTAAAGCCGGGCGCGAGGATGTGGCACGCGGAGATTTGGAAAAACGAAACGAATACCGACATTTATCAGATCAATATAGAACACAGTGGGAAGAGCAGAAACAAATCGTCCGAGATCTCAGTGATATCCTTGAACATCTTCAGCAAAAAATGATGGAAGCGGAGGGTAAAAAGACAGCCGTCGTAGCAAAACACCGGAACGTTGATGCTGAAGTTCATCTCCGAGAGATGCTGAAAGAGATACAGGACAGTAAAGCGTTTGAAGCGTTTACGAAGATGGATCAGGACGCGACTGAAGCAGCGAAATTGGCAAAGATGGCAGCTGAGGTGGATGTCGCGTATCAGGATGCGAAATTGGAACGTGAATTTTCGAACTATGCTGAGGAGGCATCCCTTGATAAGGACCTCGCTGAATTAAAGGCGAAATTACAATAGATGTGTCTATAATAACCCGAGTTGCCACCCTGTAGCATAACCTGTTAGGGTGTGCATAAATGGACACAGGAAACCCACGGTCTCCTATGCTACAAAAACATTCAAATACTGAAGGCTTTTCGCTGAAAAACGACATCTATCTACCTAAAAACGTGTCCGTAGCAACTTGGGTTATAATAATCGCTATATCCTTTACGGAGTAAGGGAAATGAAAAAAATGGATACACAGAGTTCTCCAAATATTGTCTTTATCATGGCAGACGATATGGGATACGGTGATGTCGGCTGCTACAATCCCGATTCAAAAATTCCCACCCCGAATATGGATAAACTCGCTCAGGAGGGAATTCGCTTTACCGATGCACACTCTCCCTCTGCAGTCTGTACACCGACCCGATATGGTGTCTTAACAGGACGGTATTGCTGGCGAAGTCGTCTCAAACACGGTGTGCTTTATGGGTATGAGCCACCCCTTATCGAACCCCAACGTCTAACGGTTCCTCGAGTGCTGAAAGATGCGGGTTACAACACTGCATGCGTGGGTAAGTGGCATTTAGGTCTGGAATTCTCGACGGTTCCGGGATACGATTTCGATTTCCATGCGCCCCTGCCGTGGCAGAATGCAGAACGTGAATTAGAAGAACACATCGATTTCACTGCCCCATTAACCGGTGGTCCAATAGATATTGGCTTCGACTATTTCTACGGAAACGCCGGTTGTCCGACTTGCCAACCTCCTTACGGCTTTATTGAAAACGATACATTTGTCGAGATTCCGAGCGTCTATCATGACGTGCCAGAGTTCACGAGCCGTCGTGGAATGATGGCTCCAGGCTGGGAACATAAGGAAGCCGATCCGATTATCGCGCAGAAGGCAGTTGAATATATTGAAAGACAATCTGATGCAGATGCCCCCTTCTTCCTCTATTTGACTCCTTCCGCACCACATGAACCTTGTACAGAGGCAGTCGTCCCAGATTTCGCACGTGGGAAAAGCAGTGCGGGTCCTCGCGGGGATCTGGTGTGGCTTGTTGATTGGATGGTCGGTGAGGTGATGGATGCATTGGCACGTACTGGCAAAACCGATGAGACGCTTATTTTTGTCACAAGCGATAACGGTGCCTTACCCGGTGACCGAATCCAAGGCGACAATAGTCCTATGCCGTATCACCTCTACGATCACAAATCCTGTGGTGACTGGCGCGGTTATAAAGCTCATATTTGGGAAGGCGGACATCGTGAGCCGCTGATTGCGCGATGGCCCGGGGTTATCGCACCAAACACGCAAACTAACGCATTAACCTGCCTCACGGACCTGATGGCGACGTGTGCGGCTATTGTCGGCACAGAAATTCCTGACGATGCCGGACAGGACAGTTGTAATGTCTTGCCCGCGCTGTTAGGCGAGGCGATAGAGAGTCCTTTGCGGGAGGCTATCGTGCATCACTCCAGTACTGGTGTTTTTTCTATCCGTCACGACGAGTGGAAATTGATACTGGGCACACAAGGGTCAGGCGGCTGGCCCCCGCCTCGCGACGGTGCTCCACATCCGGATGTACCTGGGCAATTGTATCAAATTTACGAGGATCCGAGTGAAACAAACAATCTGTGGCACAAACACCCAGAGATTATAGAACGCCTGACAGGATTGTTGGAGAAGTTTAAACGAGATGGACACAGTCGGATGTAAGTGGACTATGAACTGTCCACTTTGAAGGGGAGTAGACGCACTCGAGTCCGATCCTCGGTTACCGTAAGTAAAGCACCATTTTCTAAGGAGGTTTGGTGTTGCTGAAGAATTCCTGCTAACCAGGGTCCCAAGTTTTCCGGCAGCGCGTTTTGTATGCGAACCTGAATCACACTGGGTTTTTGAACATAGGTAGTTGCAAGTAAGGTTCCAAAATCAAGATCTTGGGTGAATACAACATAGCCGTTTTCACGCGCCCACGCCATAATCGTGCTATCTGACGCGTGGAGTTCACCTATATTCCTCCAATGAACCGCACGCCATCCGTACTGTTCAAGAACGGGAACCCATTTCATAGAAAGGTTCATATCAATTAGCACTTTCACTATGGGCCCACTGGCACTTCAATTTCTTGAACTCGCCACGCGGCATAGGAAAGAGATTGACGAATATCTTCTTCTTCTAAATAGGGATATGCCTCCAAAATATCAGCATTGGAACAACCAGAGGCAACCAAACCAACGATCATTCCGACAGTAACCCGCATGCCACGAATACAAGGCTTACCGCCCATTACATCAGGATTGAATGTTATACGATCGAGTTTTTGCATTTTTCTTGCTCCTATTGATATCACATAAGCCCTTAAAAATTTTACAACGTTAGAAACTTAAAGAATAGTAGAATTATACCTTACAAATAGGTAAAAAGTCAAACTGATGTCCGGACATGCAACCAAATCCTTACTTATTGGACAAGGTTCGGTGCCTCAGTTCAGCAAACTTCACAATAGCGTTTAAGGAATAAGGACTATGGAAGCCACTACGACACTTGATTCGCTTTTCCGATTACCCGGTCCATCCCAAGCGGATATCGATTCTTTTCACAATGACGGCTACATCGTATATCCAGATGTGTTCACGGACGACGGTAGAGAAGGATTGATTGAGGAAATCACGCAGCGTTTTGAACCGGCGCGCCAGTTCATTGAGACGTTGCGTAACGGTGAGGAACAGGCACGTTCCTATTTTACGCGTCCATGGAACGATCGCGGTGAATACAGTGATCGACTCATTGACGATCCTTTCATTACGGCACTCATACAGGCAACCATTGGCGAGGCATACCATTTCTGCCACTCTGCCCTCAACATCGCACCCCGCGGGATCGGTCCACTTGGATACCATCAGGACCATCACCATTGGAAACATGAGAACCCTGTTAACCTCGCAGAACGTGATAACTACTATATCCAGATTCTGTACTATCCCAACGGCTTTACACGCGGGGATCGGAACCTCAAAGTGATCTCCGGCAGCCATAAGGTCGCACCGACGAAAGATGCAACACCCGAACGGATGCTCGCCGGCGATTTTGACAGAGAAGCTGGATGCAAACTGGAAGAGAAACGGCTGGAATTGCCACCAGGGAGTATGGTCTACATTAATGCCCGCATCTTCCATGCCGTAGAAGCAAAACCTGTGGATTCCTCGCAGCTGTATCGTATCTTCGCTATTGACATCTTCAAGGAAGCGGGACCCCCGCATCGCTACACGCAGGAGATCCCTGAGGAATGGATGGCAAGCGCGACACCGCTCCGTCAAAAACTATTTGATCGTGAAGCGTATACAGAAGGGTGTTGGAACTAAAACATTATATCACTGTTAACAGGGAGGAACAATGAGCATACCAGAACGTCCGAATATCCTCTGGATATCTGTAGAGGATACAACGCCGCGTTTCGGTTGTTATGGTGACCTAATCGCCCGCACCCCAAATATTGACCGCCTCGCTGCAGGCGGTTGTCGGTTTCCAAATGCCTTTTCAACAGCCGGAGTCTGTGCTCCAAGTCGTTCCGCTATTATCACTGGTATGTATCAGACTTCCATCGGAACACATCACCATCGGACAACGCATACAGACCAAAGTACACCTGCCCTACCGACGCCGTATTCTGCTGTTCCTCCGCCTTATGTGAAAACCTTCACGGAATACCTGAGAGGGGCAGGCTATTATTGCACCAACAATAGCAAAACAGATTATCAGTTCACGCCACCTATCACAGCGTGGGATGACAATAGCAATCAAGGACATTGGCGAAATCGTGCGGAAGGGCAACCCTTCTTTTCCGTTTTTAACCCAATCGTTACACATGAAAGCGGTATGTGGGAAAAGGAAGATCGTCCACTCACCACGAATCCAGATGACGTGGAATTACCACCTTACTTACCAGATACACCGAAATCCCGTGCCGCGTTGGCTCGACAGTACGATAACCTCGCCACAGCTGATGCCCGCGTCGGTGAACTCCTTGACCAATTGGAAGAAGATGGACTTACGGAAAATACTATCGTCTTTCTCTGGAGCGATCACGGCGAAGGACTGCCTCGTGGCAAAAGGTGGCCCTACGACGCTGGTATCCGCATACCGTTGATTGTGCGCTGGCACGAAGAACTTCATCCAGGGAGTGAAAGTGATCAATTGGTGAGTTTGATTGACCTCGGTCCCACTGTGCTTTCCCTTTGTGGGGTGCAAGCACCGCAGCACCTACAAGGACAACCCTTCCTTGGACCAGAAAAAGTAGAACGGGAATATATTTTTGCGACGCGCGACCGCCTTGATTTATCGTATCATATGTTGCGTGCTGTGCGCGATAAAAAGTATAAATACATCCGAAATTATTATCCTGAAAAGCCGTATCTTCACTGGGATCCTTACCGCAACAAACATCCCGTGATGCAGGAGATGTGGCGACTTCATGCCGAAGGCAAATTGGAGGGAGATCAATTGGTCATGTTCCAATCACCGTGCCCTACTGAAGAACTCTACGATGTGGAAGATGACAAGTATGAACTCAACAACTTAGCGGAGAATGCAGCACATGCAAATGTGCTGAAACGGATGCGAGAAGCTTTGACAGCATGGCAATCGGAATTCGGGGATATGGGGAATATATCTGAAGAACAGATGGTGGCGAAGTGGTATCCGAATGGCATACAACCCCAAACGGCCTCACCACTTTTCATTCCGATTAACGCGTTTAACCCCGGCATGGAGCCTGCTCATGAAAATGGAGAATGGGACGCACCGCTGCTTCTGCAACTCTACTGTGCAACACAAGGTGCCTCAATTGCGTACACAACCGAACAAGGTCAAGATGTCCGATGGCAGTTGTATACAGAACCTTTGCGTTTACCGAGAGGTGAAACCGTTCTAAGAGCAAAAGCAATTCGGATCGGTTACAAAGAGAGCGATGAAAAATCTCTAAAATTCACAGTTTCATGACCCTGAATGCTGAGACGACCCTATTGACTTAAACCGCTGTTTGGGGTACAATCTTGTTAAAAACAAGGAGACAGAATGAACAGAACAGAACGTCCGAATATTCTTTGGATCTCTGTAGAGGATACAACCCCGCGCTTCGGTTGTTACGGGGATACGGTCGCACGGACACCAAATATTGACCGACTTGCTGCTGGCGGTTGTCGGTTTCCGAATGCGTTCTCAACTGCCGGTGTCTGCGCGCCGAGCCGTTCCGCAATCATTACCGGCATGTACCAGACCTCCATTGGGACGCATCACATGCGCACCACCCACACGAACCAAAATACGCCTGATATGCCGACCCCATATTCTGCAGTGCCACCGCCTTATGTCAAAACCTTTACTGAATATCTCAGGGGTGCAGGTTATTACTGCACGAATAACAGCAAGACTGACTATCAGTTCACGCCACCCATCACGGCTTGGGATGAATGTAACAACACTGCCCATTGGCGAAACCGAGAAGTCGGACACCCCTTCTTCTCTGTCTTCAATCCGACTGTTACGCATGAGAGTGGTATGTGGGAACGGGAGGATCGTCCGTTGACCACAACGACCAATCCAGATGACGTGCAGTTACCACCCTATCTACCGGATACACCGAAAGCACGGCAGGCGTTGGCACGTCAATACGATAACCTCGCCACAGCCGATGCCCGCGTCGGTGAACTCCTTGACCAGTTGGAAGAAGATGGACTTGCGGAGAATACGATCGTCTTTCTCTGGAGCGATCACGGCGAAGGACTGCCTCGTGGCAAAAGGTGGCCCTACGACGCTGGTATCCGCATACCGTTGATTGTGCGCTGGCCCGGTTCGCTTTCTGCTGGGAGCGTCAGTGAGCAGCTCGTGAGTTTGATTGATCTCGGTCCCACTGTGCTTTCCCTTTGCGGGGTGCAAGCACCGGAACATCTACAGGGCCAACCCTTCCTCGGATCCGAGAAGATAGAACGCGATTATATTTTCGCGACCCGCGACCGCTATGACGAATCTTACGATATGGTCCGTGCTGTGCGTGACAAGCGGTATAAATACATCAGAAATTACTATCCTGAAAAACCATATCTCCTCTGGATTCCCTATCGCAACCGGCACCCGATCATGCAGGAGATGTGGCGGTTGTACGCCGCAGGCGAATTGGAGGGGGATCAAGCGGTGATGTTCCGTTACCCCCGTCCGCCTGAAGAACTCTACGATGTGGAAAATGACAGGTATGAACTCAACAATTTGGCGGGTGATACCGGACACAGCAACGTTCTGGAAAGAATGCGTAGCGCACTGACACAGTGGCAATCGGAATTCGGGGACATGGGAGATACACCAGAAGAGCAGATGGTCGCGACGTGGTACCCTAATGGCATACAACCTCAAACGGCGGCTCCAATTTTCATTCCGATTAATGCCGAACATCCCGGTACGGAGGTCGCCCATGAAGGAGGCGAATGGACAGCCCCTGTCATTTTGCAACTCCACTGTTCTACCCAAGGAGCGTCAATTGCTTATACAACGGAGCAGAGCGATGACGCGCGTTGGAAACTGTATACCGGTCCATTGCGTCTATCAAAAGGCGAAACCACCGTGCGTGCAAAAGCAATCCGCATCGGCTATCGTGAAAGCGAAGAGAAAACGATTCATCTCGAAGTTTCATAAGGAGATTATTAATAATGGAGCAACAAAAGAGCCAAGACTACTTCGTTTATGTCGGCACCTATACGCAAGGGGACAGCGAAGGAATTTACGTCTATCGCTTAGACGGATCGACCGGAGCCTTGGAATACAGCAGCAAGATAACAGGCGTTGAGAATCCGTCGTTTTTAGAGATACATCCGAGTGGACAGTATCTCTTTGCTGTCAACGAACTGGGTGAGTTTGAGGGTGAAGACAGCGGCGCAGTCACAGCGTTTTACATTCATAAAGAAACAGGGGAACTGAGTTACCTCAACCAACGTGCTACCGGTGGTGGTGCCCCGTGCCATCTGAGTGCAGACGCTACCGGTAAATGCCTGCTCGTGGCGAATTACGGTGGTGGGAGCGTTACGGCTTTCCCCATAGGATCGGATGGTAGGCTCGGTGACACCTCCGATTTTGTGCAACATGAAGGATCCAGCATCAATCCGCAACGGCAGATGGAACCTCATGCACATGCAATTATGATTGACCCGGGCAATCGTTACGCCTTTTCACCTGACCTGGGCCTCGATAAAGTTCTCATCTATCAATTAGATGCCGAAAACGGAACACTCACACCCAACACGCAACCGTGGGTACGCGTGCAACCCGGTGCGGGACCGCGACATTTCGATTTCCATCCGAGCCGCCCGTACGCATACGTGATTAACGAGATAGACTCTACTTTCACTGCTTTTCGGTACGACGCGAGCGCGGGCACCTTGGCTGAATTTCAGACGGTTTCCACGCTTCCTGAGGATTACGATGGCACCAGCCATTGTGCCGATATCCACGTTCATCCTTCTGGGAAATTTTTGTACGGATCGAACCGCGGGCATGATAGCATCGCGATTTGCACGATTGATTCAGAGACAGGAACGCTGAGGCCCATCGGTTATGAATCGACACAAGGACAAACACCGCGGAACTTCGGATTGAATCCAGAAGGAACGTTCCTCTTTGCCGCTAATCAGCAGACTGATACGGTTGTTACGTTCGCAATCGACACCGAAACCGGTGAGTTGGATGCGACAGGAGACGGAGCAGAAGTGCCAACACCGGTCTGCTTGAAGATGCTTCCTTGTGCTTAGTTTTTCATGACGACGGGCGGGTACAGAACCCGCCCGAACAGGGACACAGTTTTTGACACTATTGGCGTTGCTGTCTCCGTTTTTCTTGGAGCCGGTCCCACGGATAGATGAAACAGCGATCCGCCCAGTCTCGGTAAAGCCCAACAAGTTCCTTTAACTTCTGTGGATGCTTGGCAGCGAGATCATTGATTTCTGTTCGCTCGGCTTGCACGTCGTAGAGCTCCCAATCGCCGGGGAACTTACAAACCAGTTTCCATTTATCTTGACGGACTGCACAATTGCCTTCGTGTTCCCAATAAAGAACGTCCTTACCGTTATCTTTTCCATCGAAAATCGGCACTAAACTGGTTCCCTCTAACGGCAAAATCGGTTTTCCGTTATGTTCTTCAGGGTAGGTTGCCCCTGAGACGTCGAGGCATGTTGCCATGATGTCCGGCAATTGTCCGGGTTGATGGCGCAACTCTCCTGCCGATTTTATAGCATCTGGCCAATGCGCAATTAGTGGCGTAGCGATACCCCCTTCATGCACCCAGTGTTTGTATTCGCGAAACGGCGTATTGGATAGATTCGCCCATGGCACCCCGTAACTTTGATAGGTCGTCTCGGGACCGGGCATGATGCCCGGATCGTTGCCGCGATAGACAAGTTGTCCATCAGAGGTCGTTTCAGTACTGATGAGTGAATCACTGTCGCGTATTGCGGGAGGTCCTCCGAGTTCTTCAGCGCAACCGCCGTTATCGGCTAAAAACAGAATAAGCGTGTTATCAAGTTCACCCGTTTCTTCCAACGTGTTGATAATTTTCCCGATACCTGCATCCATGCGAGTGATTTGCGCGGCATAAACCTCCATACGCCGTTGATTCCATTCCTTGTATTGTGCATCGCTCCAAGGTAACTGTGAGGGATCGCGCGCCGTGAGTTGCCAGGCATCGTCTAAAATCTTCATTTCCCGCATTCGTGAGAGTCTTTCTTCTCGAAGCTCGTCCCATCCGTTAGCGAAACGTCCATTATAGTAGGCGATATCTTCTTCATGGGCGTGTAGGGGCCAATGCGGCGCAGTGTAAGCGACGTAGGTGAAAAACGGATTGTCGGGATTCTTTTCGGTGTGATTACGGATAAAGGTTGTTGCTTCGTCACTGATAGCATCGGTGAGGAAGTAACCTTCAGGGAGTTCGTCGTGTTGGATGCGTGTGTTATTGCGTGTTAACGTGTTCGGTTTCCAAAAATTTGCGGCACCGGTGATAATACCGTAGTATTGATCGAACCCGCGCTGGCAGGGCCAACTATGCTTGGGTGCATCAGCACCGGTATGCCGAGAGATATGCCACTTACCGCTCATATAGGTTCCGTACCCCTCTGAACGGACAGCATCAGCAATGGTGATACAACGATCGTTCAGATCGCCACGATAGCCTTCTAATCCATCGTCGCCCATCATGTGACCCACCCCAGTTTGGTGCGGATGTAGCCCGGTAAGCATGGAAGCACGGGATGGACAACAACGTGCAGTGTTGTAAAATTGTGTGAACCTCAGCCCACCTGTGGCAAGCCGATCCAGGTGTGGGGTATGGACTTCGCCACCGTAGCAGCCTAAGTCAGAGAAACCCATATCGTCGTTCAGGATGAGGACGATGTTCGGTTTTCTATTTTCATTCATCGGATGCATATTCCTTTCGTTTGCAAAATTGGTGTTGCTTTTGATGATACCGGTATGTTACTATTACAGAACTTATGCAATTTTGACCATAGGACGTTTGATGAGAGCGAGAACCCGTAAAAAAACACAGGTGTCCTCGTGGCACAACCTAACAGGTTATGCTACAAAAGAACAA
>RKRR01000036.1 GCA_007571305.1 Candidatus Poribacteria bacterium
GATAGTCAAGACCTCCGCAAACGGAGCAGGTAACATTCTCTACCAAGTGATATGCTGAATCTGATGCAAGGTTTGTCAAAAAATGTCAAGTTTTAATTTCTTAAGTCCAAAATGACTAATTCCGTAAAATTTTGTTGTTTTTTTAAGGTATCTTTTTAATATTTTAAAAGGTAGATTGCCTTGATAGCGTAATTTGACAGTCATTGTCCTGATCTTCAGTTGTCATTTCTATTGACGCGAAACTTTAGGGTATTCGGTGAGTCAAGTGCGTGGTAACGGATTGTATAACGGGACGTGTGTTAGATGTTAGAGGTATCAAAGTACAACAAAGTGCAGCAAGAGACTGCTGCCCTTTGTCAAGACTAACTCTTAAGAAATGTTTGAGAGTCGATCCCCAATTGTCTAAGAATGCTTTGGAGTGTTCCCTTTTTCAAATCTTTACGACCCCAATCAGGAATAGATGTCGCCCGTTGAGTCAGCGGATGTATCCAGATACGGTGGGACCCCGATTTTTTTCGCTTTACTTCTTTATACCCAAGCTCCCTCAACTTTTTGGCGATTTCTCGATACTTCATGAATAGGCACCACCGTTTCTAATAGATGCCTATCTGTAGCATCCACATTCATATTGTTATCTAAAATTTGAATTTCCTCAGGCAAGGAGCGTTGTTGATGTTCGTAGAGTTCAATGATGGCATAAAGGGCATCAGCGACGATCTCCTCTACTTTATCTAAAGAGTCGCATTCTGTTATCAATTCAGGTAATTCTTTACAGGTTATCGTCCATCCACCTTCAGGTTGTTTTTCTAAAGTAAGCCTTAATCTGCATCCTATTGTGGATTCTCCATAAACAGAATATGCCATAGTTAATCTCCTTAATTTCCACTTGGTTGGTAGGTTATCTTTGTGTATTCAGAAGGGTCTAACAAGTCTACCCGAATTGTACATAGTTTGTCAACTTTTATTTTCGTTTTTTATAACATTTAGGTTGAAAAAACTTAAAACCTAAATTAACCTATCCCAAAACTACTTATTAGGAAAAAAATAAAAGGACAAAATAAAAAATGTCAGATGTTAGGTTAGGTTTTATCGGCACGGGCGGCAACATGAATCGCCACTTGCGTGAATTAACCGAAATCGGCGGCACAGAGTTTGTCGCCTTCTGTGATATTGTAATAGACAAAGCAGAACAGGCAGTTACCCAATACGGCGGTAAAGCCTATGCAGACTATAACCAGATGCTCGCACACGAGGAATTGGATGCCGTTTATATTTCAATTCCCCCATTTGCCCACGGAGCCCCTGAGCGTGCTGTTATTGCTGCTGGACTGCCGATGTTTGTAGAAAAACCGGTACACATGGATGCCAACGAAGCAAAAGAGATTGCAGCTGAAGTCGAAGAGAAGGGGATTATCACTGCTACTGGGTATCAGGAACGTTATCTTGATATTATCGACAAGGCACAAGAGCTCCTCGCTTCTCGACGCGTCGGATTCTTCATGGGATATTGGATGGGAGGGATGCCAGGTGGATGGTGGCGCGAGAAGGCGAAATCCGGCGGGCAACTCATGGAGCAGACGACACATGAATTTGATATGGCGAGATACCTCTTCGGTGAAGTTAAAGCCGTCTATGCTGTTGCACGCAATGACCTGATCCCAAATACCGACTACGATATTGAGGAAGCATCTGCTGTCTCATTACAATTCGAGAGTGGGGTCTTCGGTGTTATGTTTTCCGCCTGCTTCACAACGAATGGGATGCGGCGTTCCGGCTTAGACATCTTCTGTGAGGACGGTTCTCTTGAATACCATCTCCGCAACGCACTTGTGCTCTCTACTGCTGAAGAAACGACTACGTGGAACCCGCAAAACAATTGCACGATTGATATGGATAGCACATTTATTGAGGCAGTCCGCACAGGCGATGGGAGTGCAATCCGATCGCCCTATTCGGATGCCGCCAAAACCGCAATTTTGTCAATTGCCGCCAACGAATCTCTTGAAACGGGTCTACCTGTCCACTTAGGATAACCCAAGTTGCCAGTTTTGTAGCATAGGAAACCCTTGGTTTCCTGTGCATAAATGTCCCCAACTAGGTAAGCATAGGAGACCGTTAGTCTGTGCATAAAGGCTTTCGCTAAAAAACAGTATCTGTCGGTTTCCGAAAAACTGGTCCGTAGCAAGTTGGGGTAGGATAACTACAGAAGCACCCTTTTACTTGTTTTCGACAGGAGATGAACGTCTAGCGTGGAACACCAACTTAACCTCCCCATCACGGGCATGCACTGCGAAAACTGTGCTGCCACTATCACACGGCATCTCAAGAAGATGGAGGGCATCCTTGCCACAGAAGTCAGCCTCGCCACTGAATACGCCGCTGTTACCTTTGATGCATCCACGGTCAGCGAGGAAGCCATCGTTGATAAAATCCGGGATCTCGGTTTTGACGTTGTCGATGAAGACGAAGAAGACGCAGCTCGCGCGGAAGAATTTCGCCGGCAAAAGAGGCAATTCATTGTCGGGGTCATCTTCACGTTCCCACTCTTTCTCCTCAGCATGGGGAGAGATTTCGGTATCGTCGGCGATTGGGCACACGCGCCCTGGGTTAACTGGCTCATGTTTGGTTTCGCATTACCGGTGCAGAGTTATGTTGCTTGGGACTATTATGTTGGCGGTATTAAAGCCTTGCGCAACCGCTCTGCCAATATGGATGTGCTCGTCGCTATGGGCTCATCCGTGGCGTTTCTCTATAGCCTCGTTGTAACAATTGCATTGGGGATGGACGCAGGGACAAACTTTGGCACTCACGTCTATTTTGAGACAGCCGCGGTTATCATTACGTTGATTAAGTTAGGCAAACTCCTTGAAGCACGTGCCAAAGGTAAGATAAACGCAGCCCTCAAAAAACTCCCACAACTTTTCCCCAAAACAGCGTGTCGCTTAGAAAAAGGCGAAGAGCAACACATTCCCATTGAACAAGTCGGCATAGGAGATATTCTTCTTGTCCGTCCCGGCGAGAGTATTCCTGTTGATGGAGTGGTGCGCAGTGGCGCAAGTGCCATAGATGAAAGCGTCTTCACTGGAGAAAGCCTACCCGTAGATAAAACGCCAGGTGACTCTGTGACCGCAGCGACGATGAACCAGAGTGGGATGCTCACAATAGAAGCCACGCATATCGGGGCAGAAACAGCCCTTGCCCGCCTTGTCCAACTGGTCCAGGCAACGCAACAGAGTAAGCCGCCTATCCAACGCGCCGCTGATGCCGTCACGAATGTGTTTGTGCCTATTGTCACTGGGATTGCCGTTGTGACGTTTCTTGTGTGGTGGTTCCTCATCGGGGCAGGGTTCACCCCGGCAATGCTCCGCTTAGTTGCGATCCTCGTCACAGCCTGTCCGTGCGCATTGGGACTCGCCACGCCAACGGCAGTGATGATGGCAACCGGCATCGGTGCGCAGCGCGGTATCCTTTTCCGAAACGGTGAAGCACTTGAACGCGCAGGAGACTTAACCACAATTGTCCTTGATAAGACAGGCACCTTGACAGAGGGGAAACTCACGGTTACCGATATTCTCACGGATGCAGACGAATCAGAACTCCTACAACTCTCCGCCGCTGCAGAACGGGGCAGTGAGCATCCTATTGGCAAAGCAGTTGTTGGAGCAGCTGAGGAGCGTGGACTCAGTATCGCTACGCCAAGTGCGTTTCAAGCCGTTACTGGACACGGTATCACCGCACAGGTCGGTGAAAATAGTGTCGTCATCGGTAATTTATCCCTAATGCAACAACACAAAATCCTGACAAGAAGGTTTGAACAGGAAGCGCAGCGTCTACAGACCGAGGCGAAAACAGTCCTATGGATTGCAGTTGATGGGCAGGTTATTGGACTTCTGGCAGTCGCGGACACAGTGAGATCGGAAGCGCGAACCGCAGTCGCGGAACTCTACGAACTTGGATGTACTGTATCTATGATGACTGGAGATAACCGCGTTACAGCTGATGCGATCGCCAAGACTGCGCGGATTGGTGATGTCATGGCGGAACTCAAACCTGAAGATAAAGCGGCAGCCGTTAAAAAACTACAGGCGGAAAATAGCGGACTCGTCGCGATGGTAGGCGACGGTATTAATGATACCCCCGCGTTAGCACAAGCCGACATTGGCATTGCACTCGGCACAGGCACCGACATCGCCAGGGAGACAGCACACGTGACGCTCATGCACAGCGATTTGCGTGCACTCTCCGAGGCAATTCGGCTCAGCCGCTCTACGATGCGCACAATTAAACAGAACCTGTTCTGGGCGTTCTTCTACAATGTACTTCTAATCCCGGTCGCAGCAGGCGCGCTGTATCCACTATCTTCCCTACCACCGATGCTTCGGGAACTCCACCCTATGCTCGCTGCATTCGCCATGGCGTTTAGTAGTGTATCCGTTGTCCTAAACAGCCTAAGGCTACAGTGGAAGAAGATATGACCTCCAATATCACTTATAAAACAAACGTATCTTGGTTGTATCCCCCGGACACCTTATCACCCAATAGACAAGAGAGATGAAAACCCGATTTGAGGAGAACTTCACCCACGCCACGCGCTCCTATGTCAACGCACACTCGCATGAAAACGTCTGGCAGCGCGAACAACAACTCATTACCTCTATGGATTTCGCCCGGCAGGATGATATCCGTAACGCAATCATCGCTGTTCCCAATTTTGACTTGATTATTGTTGATGAAGCACACAAAATGGCAGCGTATCAATACGGCGGAAAAACTGAATAAATTTAATTTCAAAATTCAGCATGAATCTGATATAATAAACTAAGTTGCCACCTTGTCGCAATAACCTGTTCGGTTGTGCAGCTTCGCAACGAAAATCACACGGAATACACCCAATTTTTCGCAAAAATGAATGAGTCTCGATAAAAAATAGTGTTCGTGGTTATGAAATCATAGAGGTAGCAAATTGGATTATAATTACGCATAACGCATTTGACGAGATTAAACCCCTACGAAAAGCAAACCTTGCTAATACACACGATTTTAGAGGCAGGAGGTAGCACGATGCAGGAAAGAGTCAAGGCTGCTCCGACAGTCGTCTATCCCGAATCGGACGGTAAACCTATGGCAGAAACCGATGTCCATCGAAACTTGATGATAGATTTCATTCAGATGCTTAAACGCCATTTCAGTGATTCTAACGACACCTATGTCTCAGGAAACCTACTGATGTATTATGAAGAAGGCAATCCCAGGAAATCGGTTTCTCCCGATGTATTTGTTGTCTTCGGTGTCAGTAAGAAACAGCGGCGCACCTATAAAATATGGGAAGAAGGACGTGCCCCTCATTTTGTATTAGAAGTTGCAAGCCCAAGCACATACAGGCACGATCTAACCTACAAAAAGGACCTTTATGCGTCTGTTCTCGGTGTCAGCGAGTATTATATCTACGACCCATATCACGAAGTCAATCCTTATTTTGTCGGATATCGTCTTGTGGATGGTGTGTATGAAGAGATAGGATTGGTGGATGAACGGCTACCTTCTCTTATGCTGGGTCTGGATTTAGGGGAAAATGAAGGTGTTTTCGGTCTTTATGATCCGAGACGTTCAGTCTGGTTGCAACCACTGGAGAAACAGATTGAACAGGAGGCAGAAGCACGACAACGCGCTGAAGCCGAACTTGCTCAGGCTTTAGCGGCTCTTAAACGCCTGGAAGAAAAGGAAAGGACTTGATTATATCCGTGATAGTTTGTTGAATCGAAAAAGGGAACTATCGGCTCATCTTCTGAGAGTGCGCTCCATTGCTGTCAATACCTGCTCCACCGTAATTCCCGCAACCACTGCACAACTACCAGCACCGCATCCCCCTGGATGTCTCCCCGGATGACAGGGATTACAACCCAAATTTATCCCACTTTGTACGACGATATGTTTCTGACCGTAGGGACCGCTCCGAGTGTGATTCGTTGACCCGAAAAGCGCAACGACTGGTGGCCCCACTGCTGACGCAATATGCATCGGTCCCGTATCATTGCCGATATACACATCGCAGGCAGAGATTAACGCCGCGAGATGCCGTAGATTTTCCGTTTGAACGAGAATTGGCGGAACGTCCATCAGCTGAGTGACGTGGGCTTGGAGTTCCCATTCATTGGGACCCGCGAAGAGTAAAATCCTTGCGTCTAATTTCTTTGCCAAAGCATTCGCAACCTGTGCATAGTTTTTCGCGTCCCATAGCTTGTACTCCCAATTCCCACCCGGATGAATGCCGATCAGCAATTGCTCTGACGTAAAACCCGTATGGGCAAGAAAACAGTGTGCCACAGTCCGTTCCCTTTCAGTTAACGCTAAGCTCGGGCTGGCATCTGTTATGTCAACACCTTGTCTCTGGAGCACCTCCAGATATCGGGTAACCGCATGACGATTGCTGTCACCGTGAACCATTCCCCAATGTTCCGCACCAATACACCGGGCTGTGATGCTATCCCGCAGGTTCACAACGAGCTCAAATTTGCCCTGGCGTAAAGTCCTTATGAGACGCAGGCGACCCTTCCAACCAGCGTGTTCACCGCGGTTATCATAGACAAGGGTGGCATCAATGTTTGGATCGGTAGCAAGGAGATCAAACGCACGCGGTCCTACGAGAAAGGTGATGTGTGCCTCTCGAAAATGTGCGCGTAGCGGTTGGATAACAGCAGTGGACAGAACCGCATCACCGATAAAAGAAAAACTGAAAACGAGGATTTTCTTCTTCATTTTTCCGGACTTACGTAGGCTGCGCTTCTGTAGCATCACCTGTGAGGGTGCGTCAAAGAACTGTGTGTCTTTTGTTGGTTCCCTCATTCAGAGACCGTGTGATTATCAAAATCGCGGAAGTCTTGTTTTTTAATACGTTTAGGAAAATAATTCGATGAGTTCAACCGCTGTCGCTAAGCCATCTTCACCTAACATCTGTTCTCCGATAGCCTGTGCTTGTGTAGTCATTGCAGGGGTCGCAAGGACTTGCTGAATCCGTTTCGCTAAACGTTTAGAGGTAAGGTTCCGGCGGTACAAATGCTTCGGTGCCACCCCTAAGTCTAATAGGCGTTTTCCCCAATAGGGTTGGTCTGCGTGGTGCGCTACGACGACAGAAGGAACCTTGGCGCGACACACTGATGCCGTTGTTCCGGCGCCACCGTGGTGCACAACGCAACACCCCTTCGGGAACAACCACTGGTGTGGCACATACTCCGTGCAGAAGATGTCGGGTAGTGTTTCTTCCCTGCCGAGTCTCCCCCATCCCGCTTGGAGGATCGCACGTTGGTTCGCCTTTTTGACAGCGTCAATTAGAATTTCTGTTGTGTCACGTCCATCGGATCCACCCATAGAGCCAAACGTGATAATGACAGGTGGTGGACCCGCCTCTAAAAAATTGGTAAGTTCGGACGGAGGGACATAGGAAGGAGACGTAAGATGCCATACACCTGTGAATTTGTGATTCAGAGGAAAATCAGCTGGTGGACAGAGTGTTGGGGACGCAGCAATGAGATTCAGATGAGGCGAGTACATCCCGTCTAACGCTACTGAACGCCGCGATTTCCCGCCGATTGACGCGATGAATTGATTAAAGAGTGCGTCTATACTCGGAGCAAGACGGAGTTGCACCAATTTCCACACAATGGCGTTGAAGGCACGCCCCCAATTTGGAAATGGATACGGCGCAAAATCGAGCGATTTGATGAACCCTGGACAATACGTTACAGTGAACCACGGGATACCGTTGCGAATCGCAGCCTCTTGAGCAGGGATGTCCACAGAATGGCAGATGACCATATCAAATCCCTTCATCGCGGTCAAGCAATCCTGATACCACTGTCCACCACGGCGCACAATTCCCTCTTCTACGATGAGCCGCAACATCGCGGTCGGGTCACGCTTGGGGATAATAGCATCCATCGCCGCGTGGAATTCTGTCAAGTCAAAAGGGACACCTATCTCGCGGAATTCCGTGCCAATCTCAAGAATTTTATCCTTATAAAGTCCTGGGGCACAGACACGCACCTGATGCCCTCTTTCGAGCAAGCGTTCCGAGAGTGCCAAGACCGGATAGACATCTCCGGTTGACCCCCACCCCACTACGACAATCTTCATTTTTGTCTCGCTTCTACGGCTGTTGTCGTTGCCTTCCAAACCGGTTCAACAGGAAGTTTTTTTGTGCATTCCCATCCGATTTTACACTTATGCGCGCTACAGGGCCAGCATGGCATATCCCGCCGCACGATAGAAGCATTTTCACTCAACGGATGCCACGCCACATGATCGGTGGGACCGAAGATCGCTATTGTTGGGATATCCAATGCTGCGGAGAGATGCATCGGACCTGAATCGTTGCAGACAACCAAATCACAGCAGGAGAGCAACGCCCCTAATTCTCGGATTGTTTCCGGCGTGTGAGCAATGGAAGCGGATTGCATCCCTTTCTGAATGTTATCCGTCAATACCTCTTCTCCGGGACCCCGTAAGAGAAGTATCGTAACGTTGTCATGGTGTGCCAGTCTGTCTGCGAGTTCAGCGTACTGCTTTTCGGGCCAACGTTTGTCGAACGAACTGCCACCGGGATGGATGCCGATGAGAAACGAATCGCTGCCAATACCCCACGAGGCAAGTTGTGCTTTTGCGGTGGCAATCTCCTCAGGCAACAAGTGAAATATGAGTTTCCGTTTGCCTTCTCCGCTACAAACCAATCGGATGAGTTCTAAGTTTCTATCAACTTCGTGAGTTTCACCTTTAGGGTATCTACCGCGCCACGCATGTGTGAGGGTGGATCTGAAACGTTTCTGATAACGTCCTAAACGGTAGGGTGCCCCAGAAAGAAAGGCAACGAGATGTGACCACATTGCTGTCTGCATAGCAACGGCGAGTTGAAACCGTTCACGACGCAATTCGCAATAAAATTGGAATTGTGCAAAGAATCCTCGGTGTTTTCCAGCCCGATCAAAGACGAGAATTCTGTCCACATCCGGATTACCGATGAGCACAGATGCATTAATCGGTCGCGCTAATACTGTGATTTCCGCTGATGGATAGTTTTCTCGTAACAACGAAATCGCCGGGGTCGAGTTCAGCAAATCTCCGATCCCGTCAACGCGGATGACGAGTATCTTATTGATATGAGAGAGTGGAGCATTACCGTCCAGACCGCCGGGTAGCATAATTTTTTCCTTATATGTGAAACCAAAGTATTGTTTATTATACCACGAAGCCATAGAAATGACAAATCCCAACACATGGAGCTTAGCAGAGGCGTATCATTTGTATTGAGATTAGGATGTATGGTATACTATAATCATGCGGCACAGAGCACCACCTACAACTGAGGATGACCAGAAATCCTCACTACTCCGTTTTCTTTTTGGGACGCTCGTCTTCGGTTCGGTCCTTATTATCCTTACCTGTTATTGGATTATCTCCGCGGAAAATCGGGTGGTATGGGAACTAACCGATTTTTCTATCTTTCCGACGGTACTCTTCACCTTCTTTTTACTCGCCCTCATCACTCCGTTCCTGAAAAAGATTTTCAGAGGTTTCGCGCCAACAGCGCGTGAACTGGCGTTGACGTATACGATGGTATCCGTAGCAACTGCGCTCGCGGGACACGACATTGTCCGACAGTTAGTACCCATGATTGCCAACGCGGGATGGTTCGCAACACCTGAAAATGAATGGTCAGATCTCTTCTTCCGATTCATGCCGGCATGGTTAACAATTACCGATCGCCGGATTCTTCAGGGCTACTTTGAAGGTGATGATACGTTTTGGCAGGAACACTACCTAAACGCGTGGATGTGGCCCATCATCGCGTGGAGTGGGTTCGTGATTGTTATCCTGTTTATGATGCTTTGTGTCAACATCCTCATCAGGAGACAGTGGATCGACCACGAGAAGTTGAGTTACCCTCTGACGACGCTTCCTGTTGAATTGCTCGGTAATACGTCTACACTCTTTCGCAATAAGTTATTTTGGCTCGGTTTCGGGATCGCATTTGGGTTGGAAATTCTGGCAGGGCTGAACTACCTCTTTCCTGTGATTCCGGCACTCAAGATCAAGTACCAACTCTACTTTTCTGATAGACCGTGGAATGCCGTCGGACGTTTGCCTGTCTACGTCTATCCATTTGCGATAGGGTTTGGGTATCTCATGCCGTTGGAATTGTCGCTGTCGTTTTGGTTCTTCTACCTGTTTTGGGGTGCGCAGCGCGTCTTTTTTAGCGTAACGGGATGGACGACCGCTATCGGTCTACAAACCGAACAACGCGCTGGGGCATGGCTCGGTATTGGGACACTCGCCCTTGTAACAAGTCGTCGACAGATTCTGAAAATCCTCGGTGGTGTGTTTTCCTTCAAATCTAAAGACGGTTTATATCGGCTTGCCGTTTTTGGATTGGTAATTGGCATGGCGTTTGTGTTAGTGTTCTGGTACTTCGCCGGATTGTCTCCATGGGTTGTTCTCGGCTATTTCAGTATCTATTTGGTGTTGTGTCTTGGGATGACGCGCATGCGAGCGGAACTCGGACCCCCGACACATGAACTACACAACGTGCATCCCGACAGAATTATGTTGCTGTTTGCAGGAAGTCGACCATTAGGAGCACAAAACCTAACGAACACAACCCTACTCTCATGGCTTGCGTACGGTTATCGATGCCATCCGATGCCGCATCAGTTGGAGGCGTTCAAAATCGGCAGAAGTTTCCGTTTGCGTGAAAATCGATTGGTTATTGCCCTGATTGTAGCCTCTATTGTGGGAACAATCATTTCGATTGTTGGGCATGTGGCACTCTATTATGAATACCGGTTCGCACATTGGGGTGTTGGTGAATTTAACCGCTTGCAAAGTTGGATTATCGCGCCGCGGGCACCGAATCTACCTGCTATCCAGCATACTGTATTTGGCTTTCTGTTCACAGGTGTGTTGACATTTCTGAAACGTCAATTTTTGTGGTGGCCCCTCTACCCTGTTGGTTATGCTGTCGGGAATGGTTGGGCTATCGGTTGGATGTGGTTCTCGATCTTTTTGGGATGGCTCTTCAAGCAGCTACTTTTCACAGGTGGTGGGGTCCGAGCCTATCGCAAAGCATTACCGCTGTTTTTGGGATTTGTATTCGGTCAATTCCTCGCGGGGAGCCTCTGGAGTTTGATTGGTGTGGTGTTGGATATGAACATGTACACGCTTTTCCCATGAAATTGTGCCATCAGGACATAATTTGTGTGTTTATACCTAATGAGTCAAACGCTGAACAACACCTCAGCAGCCTTCTAATACCTCTGCCTCGGATTCAAAGTCCTCTAACGCTTTTTCTTCGGATTCAAAGATACCTATACTTTGAGTCAGCCCAATGGTATTGAAGATATTTCGGACTTGTTTGGAGGGATGTGCAACTCGTAGAACCTGTTTTTTGTCTCGCATCTTCCAAAGCAGTTTGATAATCTCACCGAACCCACTACTTGTGATGAAACTGCGCCGTTCAAAATTAAGTAACACCTTTTTTGCGTTCTGAACCTCGGCGTTGTCGTAAGCCTCACTCAACATAGATGCTGAAGCATCCGTGAGATAGCCTTTGATGTCAAATATCGCGGTATTTCCATCATGCCGAATAAAGATTTGAGAATTAGCTCTCACAATTTCCTCCTATAAGTTCGACCGTAGATTCGTTAGATTCGATTATTAGTTGCAGTGCAGTCCGTTAATCTTCAGTAAAAGTTCGCTGAAGCGGCGTATGTTCCTGTTGCTCCCGGACGATTGTTCCATCATCCAGATGAAGCCATGTTTCAAATTGCCGTTCACCTTCCTGTAAGGTTATGACACGTGCGCCACGGGGAAATCCCTCTCTGCCGTAGGTATTGTAGCCGGAAGCACGCCCATAGCATAGGCGAATCCCGTGTAAATTACCCCAGAAGTCGTTGATATGTTCGTGTCCGACAAATGTTCCCATGACATCGCCTGCCTCGTGCATCGCAGCAAAGAAACCTGTATTGAGTCGAGGCGCGCAAACGTTTTCGTATTTTACCCCATAGCACGTATGGAAATCCCATACCTCGTCGTATTCGGGAATCGGGATATGGAAAAAAGCGAGCGCAGGAAGTGGGTGTCCTGCTTCATCGGTGAACTTTGCTGATTCCTGCAGGTACCACACAATTTGCTCCCGTTTAATCCAATCATAGCCATCAATATTTGTTTGGGAGTAACTACCGGAATCGATGAAGTAGAGGAGTGCTGTGGGTCCATTCTCCTCAGCACTTTGGATGGGTAAAACGTAATTTCCGACACCGGGTATCTCTGTCGGTCCTGGTTCCGTAAGAGATAATGTGCCTTCTTGCATGATTGCCATTAACTCGTTACGGTCCGCACTTCCTTCGTCGTCGTGATTACCGAAAACCGCCGCCCACGGTGCACCGCATCCTTCTACGATTTTAACAACTTCTCGGAGAGAGTCTGCGGCGTTGTCGCACCCACCCCCCGATAAAATATCGCCCGTCAGCACAATTAAATCTGGAGATTCAGTTTTCGCGACTCGCTTTATCAACGCCGCTGATTGCTGGTCGGGTTCTTCACCGTTATGCCAGTGAATATCAGTAAATTGCACGATTTTGAAACGTCGATCACTACGGAATTTCAATGCGTCTTTCACTATCTATTGTTCTCCTTTGCGCGTAATCATAACATAATTACCAAAAATTGCAAGCGAATTCTTTGGAAAAGAATCATTTTGTCTGGTGTTATGCAATGGATATTGCACTCCCTTTTATAGATTATAGAGACATCTCCCCTTGAAAAGATAGAGGGAAATTTCCATGTCTCTTCTTTCACTGAATGGACAACCTGAATATCTCTGCTATAATAACCTTGCTATCTCCAACTTTTCATGGTAACATATATGCTATGCCAAGTAACTGCTCATTGAACACCTACGACACCCGGACGACTATTCTCTCTAACGAAGAGGTAGCCGAAGCACATTACTTGCTGCGTTGTGAATGTGCTGAGATCGCGCAGCAGGCACATCCAGGACAATTTGTCCACGTCATGATTTCACAAAATACTGGAATGTTACTCCGCCGTCCTTTCACTATCTATACAGTGGAAGGGCACGAGATAACAATGCTCTATCAGATCATCGGTGATGGGACAAAGCAATTGTCGGAGTTGCCGAGGGGCGCACCCTTACAAGTCTTGGGCCCGCTCGGTAATACGTTTAATCTTACCATAGAGTCTGAACCAGCCATTATTGTCGGTGGAGGTGCCGGTATTGCCTCGCTTATGTTATTAGCTGCTGCGTTGCGCGAAAATGATATACAGACGTTCGGGTTGGTCGGTGCCCAGTATCGTGCCCGACTCTTGAGTGTGTCAGATTTAGAGTCTATTGGTATCGTAGTGCATATCGCTACGGACGATGGGAGCATTGGGTATCACGGGTATGTAACAGATGTCCTCGCGGATTTACTGAGTGAAACCAAATGGCACCGTCCGATGATTTATGCCTGTGGACCTCATGGGATGCTCACTGCTGTTACGAAAATTGCCACTGACTTTAAGGTGCCTGCCCAGATTGCTATGGAGAATCGAATGGGGTGTGCGATGGGGGTGTGTCTCGGTTGTGTTTGTCCTGTCCGAATAGCCCCAAATCACATGGAATACCAACGTGTGTGTACCGAAGGTCCGGTCTTCAATGCAACTGACATCGCATGGAATGTTTTTTAGTTGGACGAAGGGATAAAAAAGAGAGTTAAATATCGGTATCAATCGAAACTCCGATTTTGACAACGGAAGAAATCGGGACAGAAACCCAATTGTTAAAAAATGGAAACAGCATTTTATCAAGAATTAACAACCATTAGTCTCAGTGGTGAACTTCTATCCGATGCTACCTGCGATAAACTTCTAACTGCATCGAACATAGAATTACTCCCGCTTCTGGATGCAGCGTATCAGGTCCGCAAAACCTACTTTCAGAACGAGGTCCAACTTCACATCCTCAACAACGCTCAGAACGGCTACTGTCCAGAGGATTGCCACTATTGCGCGCAGGCGAGTTCCGCATCGACAGACATCGAAACCTATCCCTTAAAACCTGATGACGAGATTCTCGCAGAAGCTGAACGCGCTTACGAGTCTGGCGCGTATCGCTACTGCGTTGTGATGAGTGGACGCGGTCCTTCACCAAGACGGGTTGCTCACCTTTCGAGACTTATCCGCACTATAAAAGCCCGCTATCCGATCGAAGTATGTCTCTCCGCTGGGTTGGTTGATATAGAATCTGCTGGTATCTTGAAAGAAGCCGGGTTGGACAGACTGAACCATAATCTGAATACTTCCGAATCCCATTATCCAAAGATATGTAGCACGCATAGTTATCAAGACAGAATGGATACACTACAAGCCGCACAGACGGTAGGACTCGCTTGTTGTTCAGGTGTGATCGTTGGAATGGGTGAAGGGACAGATGACTTGATTAAGGTGGCGAAAGAACTCCGGCAACTTGAGATTGCCTCACTTCCAGTCAACTTCTTCTTGCCTATATCTGGCACGCAGTTGATGGAGACATCTACGCTAACTCCCGATTATTGTCTCCGTGTGTTATGTCTCTATCGATTCCTGAATCCGCGATCTGAGATACGGGTCGCTGCGGGCAGGGAACATCATTTTCGGAGCATGGAAGTGATGGCACTCTATCCAGCGAATTCGATGTTTATAGATGGCTACCTGAATGCCAAGGGTTCGGTGGCATCTCACACACTCCAGATGATCAGAGATGCTGGGTTTGCAGTGAAAACAAAGGGTGATAATACGGAACAACTCAAGGAGGAGGAATCAGAAAAAAGAGACGTTCTTCTCAAAGAGTTAAAAGTCCTTCGCCCACGCCTGGAATCCGATGCTTAGCTTAGGCGAAAATGTTATGAATAGACACGCGACTATAGCACGGTTTGCAAATGTGCCTCAGAAGCGTGCCTGATGGTGAAAAGGCCTAACGAAGCAAAGGGATAGAAACGGCAAAATAACCGATACTCCTAATATGGCGTTCCGCGTGTTGTGAGCGCGCACCAACGCGAAGCGAACAGATGATTAAAGAGTGCGTTCTGTGCTTCTGGAGTCTTAATTTGTTTCAATGCTAAAGCGGCATGGAAACGGACATATCGGTTCTCATCATCAAGTTGCTCGACAAGCGTAGGAATTGCGGGTTCAGCAACCGTGCCCAATTTTGCTAAAGATCGAGCAGCGTTATCACGAACCGGATAATGGTCATCCTGCAATCGAGTCGTTAACACCTGGACCGTCTCGGATAAATCCATGTTTTCAGAAACCTGCTGTCCGATGAGTCCCAATCCTTCTGTGGCATTTCGTCGGACCCGTTCCTCAGGATCCTGTGCGGCACGCGTCAACGTAGGTATTGCTTCCTGTGCGACCTTTCCCATATCCGCCAAGGCAAACGCTGCGCTTGCCCGCACCGAATCATCTGTCGCTTGCAATGCGTCAATGAGCGTCGGAACAGCGGGAGCACCAGTGAGGCTTAAAGCGTATCCGGCATATTCGCGGATAGCATCAGATCGACTATACAACGCTTGCTTCAAGACAGGCACAGCAGTGGGACCAATCTGTCCCAAGCGGTAGGCAGCATTTAACCGATCCCTCTCATTATCACTGTTCAAGATTTCGATGAGGGTATAGACCTCAGTACGTGAAACACCGTTGGCAGCCCCATTCTGTTTTCCGTTATACCAGTCCCAGAGTGATGCCCATAATTCCGGATGTTCGGATGTTTCTCCGTTGCCGAGAGCGTGCCAGTCGGCGGTATCATTTTTCCATGCGGGTGCTTGTGGCTCATCGAGTCGGATAAAGAGAAACTTCAACATGTAGCGTTTCTTGTCACTCCGATTCGGCATTGCTCGATGCCATAAGTCGTAGTGGACAATGGTCACTGTTCCAGCTTCGCCAGTGAGTGCGAAATCAGGCTGTTGGTGTGCGCTTTCGCCCGTCTCGTAATACTGCGATCCGGGTAACACAGCAGTGGATCCCATATCTTCCGTAACATCCTGCGGATAGTAGAACGCCATCGTCCAACGGCATCGGTGGCGTCGGATCTGCTCATCCCCTTCGTAACTATCCTTATGGAAATTTTGACCTTCGCTGCCCTGTTGGTTGAAATGGCAGTATCGATGTGAGTGCATCGCGTAATCTTCACCGAGCACGCTTTGCATCGCGCCATGAACGACAGGATGATCAAAGACCTCCTGAATTTCAGGGATGAGAGGTAGGACGTTGTTTCCCAGATTACCCGTTCCTTCAAACATTTCGTCGAGTTGTTGGTAAACGTTCTCATGAAAACTCGGCGGAAAATCGACTTTTACCTTGACGTACCCGTTGATGATGAAATCCCGCATCTCTGCATCGGTGAGTTTTAGTGCATGATTGCTCATTTTGCGCACCCTCCTCTATTTCTTGTCACAAGTATAACAAAAGTTGATCGCGGAAGTCAAATCTCATGAGCGGTGTATAAATAATTTGTCAGAGGTTTTAGATGTCACCCCTACAGGGTTCTAGGAGTATCCGGTCATCAAGATTCAGAAAAGCGTTATTTCTTCACGGCTCCGAATGTAACACCGCGTAGGAGATGACTCCGCATCAAAAAGGTGAAAATGGCAACGGGTAGCAGGAAAACAAAGGTACCCGCGGCGATTTTTCCCCAATCCATACCAGTGGAACCTGTCGCGCTCGTAATCGAGGGAGGTGCGGTCACTGCTCTGCCGCCGACCTCTGTGAGAACCAAGGCAAACGCGAACTCGTTCCACGCTGTAATGAGACAGAACACAGCAGTCGCCGCAATGCCTGTGACAGATTGCGGTAAAATCACCTTTAGAAAGGTTTGGAACCGTGAGTAACCATCGACGAGCGCAGCATCCTCGTACTCCTTCGGAATCTCGTCAATAAACCCTTTCATTAACCATACCGCGAAAGAGACATTAAAGGTGGTGTAAAGCAAAATCAATCCGAAGTGTGTATCCCGCAACCCAAGTGCGCTGTACATCAGATAGATCGGAATCACAACGACGACAGGTGGGAGCATACGGGTGCTGAGGATAAAAAAGAGCAGATCGTCCTTTCCAGCGATATCGAATCGCGAGAAAGCGTAAGCCGCAAGTGTTCCGAGCCCCACGGCAAGAATCGTGCTACCACCGCCAATGATGATGCTGTTGAGGAGTTGATAAAAATACTTGGAGCCTCCGTTTGCCAATACAACGCAAATCGCTATCGTCCCGAAAACACTCGGCAATACAAAGGTGAGACGCTGTCTTTTGGTTGTTTGTGATGTTAACCCTCCAGTCCTTCTCCACGGAGCAATCAAGAGATAGGCTATAATCGTGCAGACCAGGAGTAACAGAAAATTGAAACGGGCATCCGTTTGGAGACGACTCTGCAGCGGTTGCAGCACCAGAAAGCTGTAGAGACACGTTAAAATGAAAACGCTGTTCCAGATTAAACCGATATTTCTGAGCGACAAAGCACGGGGCAACCCCCTCACATTAAATAGAGAGAAAAAACCGAACAGCAATAATCCGACAAACACCTCTCCTAAAAACAGGTATGTTACATCTGGCACACCTTCTGAAGGCATCAACTTCTGATAGTTCTCTAACGATACGTCAAAAACAAATTTGGGAAGTTTTGTCGTAATATCAGACAGCGTCTTCAAAGATGTTGCTAAAATCCAGTAAATTGGGGTGATGTAAATAATCACTGCCACAGCAATAAACGCCAATATAAGGTAGTGAACAAAGTTTTTCCTGTTTCGCATTAGGTCTCTTGTGTGTCTCCTTTAACGCGATTAAGGTACTTTACATAGATATTGCTCAGGGCAACAATAATGATAAGCAGAATATACGCCATCGCGCATGCTTTACCGGTATTGTAGTTCCGAAAAGCGAGTTTATAAAGGTTCATTGACACAGTCTCTGTGGCGGTACCGGGTCCACCCTCACGGGTGAGCACATAGACGATATCAAACATTTTGAAAGCATCCATCGTTCTAAACAGAAGGGCAATAAGTAAAAGAGGAGATACCAATGGGAGGGTAATCCATCGAAACTTAAACCAAGCGGAGGCTCTATCGACATCAGCCGCTTCGTAAAGAAATTTCGGAACAGCACTCAGTCCTGCTAAGGCAATCAGCATCATGAATGGCGACCACATCCATGTATCCACAATAACGACGGCCAACATCGCCACCTTCGGGTTGGTGGTCCAACCGATAGGTGACTTTAAAAAGGGACTGAGGAAGAAATTCAGTAGACCGGCGTTGTCTGAAGAGAGGATAAAACGCCAAAAGAGTCCAACTACTACAGGCGATAGCATCATGGGTAGCAGCAGCAAGGTTGTAACAAAGCCCTTATACCGGAAGTCTCGATTCAGGAGCAATGCCAGCCCGAATCCAATAAAGAATTGCGCCGCTACGGCAAGGATCACAAAATAGGCAGTGGTTTGGAAATAACCCCAGATCTCTGGATCGGCAAGGAGACGTGAATAATTACGAACACCGATAAATCTGGGGGCTGCAGGCATTGAAGCTTTGTAGCGATGGAAACTTAGGTACAGGGACCACAGCAGTGGAAAAATGTTCATCAAGATGAGCAAAATCATGGTGGGCATGATAAATGCCATCTTCAACTGGTAATCGCTCATCCCACGCGACATTCGATGAGGGTGGTTGATTTGCATATTTTAAACTTACCTTGCGGGGGAACGATGGAATATTAAAACTTTGAAATGCTTTCCTCTGGAGTCGCCTGCGCCGTTGTTGCAGGCGTGCGATTTGGTTTTAAGGACTCGGGAGTCGGATTCCCTCCTATTGAAAGCACGTTTCTGACGCGGAAAGGTGGAAGGCTGGAATGCATACGTTTCCAAACTCCCACCTTCGCGACTTTTATTCGTCGTAGTAGCCAGCGTCCTCAAAGATTTCCTCATGTTTCCGTGCGATAGCATCCAGGGCTTCCTTTGCAGACTTGATTTTGGAGATGGCTTCACTCCAATTCGTCTGGCAAACTTCTAAAAGCTCGGCATATTCCGGTACCGCCCAGAAATCGCGTAGATACGGGAAACTCGCGGCGAAGGCTTCGTTAAACGGAGTTGCCGTTTTAAACGTATCCGACTGCAACACCTCTTTGTGTGGCGTGAACCCACCGAGTGCCGCCCATTTCTCCTGAACAGGTTTCTGCATAAACCATTTCATGTATTGCTTGGCAAGGTCCTTGTTTTTAGAATAGGAAGAAACAGACATGCCCTGTCCACCGATGCTGATATAATGTCCTTTCGGACCAGCAGGTGCTACGAAGAAACCACTCTTGTCGTGAGAAATTGCATTCGATTTAGGATCTACAACACCGGGGAAGAAGGCGAAGTAATTCATCGCCATTGCCACCTTCCCTGAATTATAGGCACTCAGCGTCTCTGCCCAATAGTAGTTCGGGGCATCAGGTGGTGAAAACTGGAGCAGATCCGTGTAAAATTCAAGGGCTTTAACAGCATCTTCTGTGTTAATGTACCCTGCAACTTTATGGTTTTCCGCATCACCGTATGTGCCACCAAAACTCCACATTACCTGCTGGAAACCCATTGTAATACCGTCGTATTCTTTGCTATACCACGTTGCAATACCGTAGAGGTCTTGCTCCGGACGCGTGAAAAATTCGGCAATATCACGGAGTTGGTCATACGTTTTTGGGGGGCGAGTGCATAACCATACTTTGCTTGGAATGCCTTCATTTCATTCGGATCTTCGAACAGATCTTTCCGGTAGACGTACCCAGCCGCATCCACCTCTGCCGGTAGTGCCCAATATGTTCCACTGCCCTTTGGATACTCAGCAAATGCTGTCATCGCGGGTCCATAGATAGAATCAACGTCTATATTCTCGTTAATCCAATCCGTTAGATTGATGTAGTTCTTGCCTTGAGAGTTCCTACCGAGCCATTGGCTATCGCCAATGACGATGTCGTAAAGATCGCTCTTTCCTACAAAAGCCGTGAAGACCTTATCCTGGAAATTCGGCCATGGAATCTGAATCACATCAACAGCAATACCAGTTTCAGCAGTGAAGTCCTTCGAGAGCTCCTGCAAGTAGTTAGCCGGATCCCATTCTGCCCAGACAATGGTTAAGGATTGGGATTGGTGGTTATCAGCTTTCGAGGCACTAACGAACGTAAGTGTGAGTATGAGCACTAAGACAAAACTTTTGCGAACACTTTTCATGTTTTTTTCCTCCGTATAAAGGTCATGCAAGTTGTTATCAGTACCGGTTGAAATTGATACAGGGTTCGGTACTATAATCTCGCATTATAAACGGAGCCTAAAATTTTTGCAAGAAAATTTATTTGCAATGTGGATAACCCAAACTACAAAAAATCCAAATTGTTTCACAAAAGGATATTATATCTAAGGTGGTAAATTAGATGCTCACCACAGAGTAAGGTATTTATGGGTAGGCAAAGGACAAGCAACTGTCCACATATTTTAGGATTTACCATACATGAAAATGTCTTTAAAGCTCACCGATGCAGAACACGGTATTCTTTGCTTCTAAACTCCGAATTTCGGAATAGTGGTAGACTTGGGTAACTTCCACTCCATTTTCAATGATAGCTGTGGGGCGTTCGATAACGAAGTCAGCGAAGTGCGGTGCGTTGAAAGCAACGTAGGCGAGGCTGAACGCCTCAATCTGCCGATCGTATCGCTTTGACAGATCTGGAAATAGCACAATTCCTGTGTCAACTTGGTAGATGCCCGCGTTTTCATCTATGTTCATCGTTTTAACCGGACACTCGATAATTGCCCGCTGATGTGTATGAGTATCCCATATTTCTGTGTGTGTTACGATGGGCAGACATTTTTGTGTCGCCTGAAAAATAGCTGTGTTGCTATCAAGTACCTGGACCGGCGATGCCTCTTGAACATCAAACAGGGCACCTCCCCAATAATCCAGCGCCGGCCTATACTCTACATAATTATCGTTGCAGTAAGCATGCCTTCTGAATACTGCTATGTGTTCTTCACCAAAAACAGGGAGGAAGTCATAGTTTGGATTTATGAAGAGATTTTTCTCTGCAAAGGTGTGTTCACTCTTACACGAACCACATTGGTAATAATCGCTGAAACTTCCATCTGCCTCATCTATGATACGGCATCGAGATTCGACCCAAAAGCGCGGGGCATTCCCGTTACCAACAGAATTGATAAAAGAAAGTCCGTAATCAAGGCAATTCATTAATTTTCCTTTCGGTATAGATTAAAAAATTCCGAAGCCTAAAACGAGTCGGATGGCTCCTAAGAAAATGGCAACGCCACAAAGAACACAACCCGCAACAGCGGATTCTTTCTTTGATGACACGATAAGAGTGAGGACGCTAAAGATCAATCCAAAGGCTGCAAACGGAATATTGAGGTAGTTGAGTGCTCCAAGAAATGGGATAATGGCAACTCCCATCCCGATAATAGCCAATATACCCCATATTAAACTAAGAATAGACAGTAATCCCATGGTTCATCTCCAAACTATGACAAAATTTTACAGGGACGAAGTGCCTCCTTCAAATTTCTAACACATTATACTTTTGTTGGATTGTCCGTCTCTGCCTTTCTAAGTCTAACGTTTCCACCTATAGAAAAGAGACGCAGAAGGGGACCACCGCCATTAATGGTTCCTCGCAACTGATCGGGTTTGACAGGACCTGCTGTTTCCGCGACTACCGAAAATTCGGTCGTCACTGAACCGCCAAGTACCTTTGCGTCAACTGTTGCGGCAATATCTGGAACGAGTGAAGCATCGATACTGCCACCAGTTGTCTCCAGATCCAGCAGTAAGTTTTGGCTTGAAACAGGTTCTTGGAGTTGGCAGCGGATAGAGCCGCCACTCGTTTTCGCGAGGACGGGTCCGTCGTTCTCTACCTTTATACTTCCACCAGCTGTTTTCACATCTGCCCCGCCTTTGCATCCGCGTAGGGTAACATTACCACCGGAGGTATTACCGTTAACAGCACCAGTGACATCAACAATCTGGATGTTTCCGCCCGATGTTTTCGCTTTGACATCGCCAGTGCCCTCTTCAAGTGTAATATTCCCACCACTCGTGCGGAGTGCCGCGTCGCCCTCAAATGCCTTGAGATCTATGTTTCCACCGGAGGTTGTTCCATCAATAAGTCCCGTGATATTTTGCAAACGAAGTCCCGCCCCGGTTGTGTGAACATTCACATCTCCGACTATATCCACAACGGAGATTTTCTCGTCCGCGGTCTTCAAATCAAGAGTGTAGTTTCTTGGAACGACGATCTCAAATTGGACATCTAAGCGTTTTTTCGCTTTTTTCCACTGTTTCACTGGACCTCTGAATTTTGCCTCAATGTTAACATCTACTGCTTCGTGTGTCATCTGGATATCAAAATTCTTGAGGATTTCCCCCGCACGTCGATCTTCCTTCAACTGTGCAGCACGTCGGATGTGGACAGAGAGGTTATCCCCCTCTGCACTCTTCACATCAATTGCTCCGAAGTCAGCATCGATCGTTAACTTTCCACCGGGCGCGACAGGAAATATTTCGACGATGTCTTCCAATGTCGTCTCAGTTAAGAAGTCTGGGACAGCTTTACGGATTAAGTCGCCGAATGGTTTGTCTGCCAATTCTTCTGTGAGATTTTCCATGAAACGTTCACCGAAAAAACTGGAAAACCATCCTTTGAAATCCGTAGTCGTGTCCAATCCTTCGTTAAGGTAGGCGGCGAGTTGGTGGCAAGCGATGCCAATCTGACTAAAAGACGCATCTGCTTGCAGTTCGTCAAAAAGCCCATTCGGTATTGCGTTGATGTCGCTGAGACGTTTGAGGACGTTATTGAATTGGGAAATACACTGGGATTCGCCACTCCTGAACGCTCCTGTAAGTGCTGAGTCCTCTGCGATTTTTGCAGTGTGCTCCAACATGTGAAAAAGCCCTCTCAGCTCTTGTTGCTTTTGTTGTTCCATAATTTTTAACGATAGCCTCCTGAGCACAGTTCTGAATATAAAGCAAAGGCAAATTATGCCATTTAAGCTGTTCTCTTGTAGCATAATCTGTTAGATTGTGTATCATAGCACACTGCCTAACAGACGATGCCACGAAATACTATTGAATAATGAACTATTTCAACCCAAGTTTCTACGGACAAGTTTTTAGGTGGACAGATGCTGCTTTTCAGTGAAAATCCTTCAGTATTTGGATATTTTTGTTATGCACAGACTAACGGTCTCCTATGTTACACATTTGTGAATACTTAGGCATAGACTAAAGATTTCCTATGCTACGGAACTGGCAACTTGGGTTATTTGAAAAAAAAGATTATCGCATATTCTCACAGTAACCTCGCCTTTCCAAAGTCGTTTTAAGAAGTTCCTTCGCCTTATGGAGTCGCCACTTCACTGTTGTCAGCGGTACGGATAGGAATTCCGCCATCCTTTTTTGTGGCATCTCTGCCCAATAATAAAGTTCAATAACTGATTGGTAGTCAGTAGGTAACTCCTGAATGGCATCTCTGATCGCTTGCTGTGTCAACTCGCGCTCCACAATGTGAGCAGGATCTCCAACCGATGTATCTGCTCCCCTATTTAAATAGGTCTCCATATCTTCCTGTGGTTGGTAACGACCTGCACTTTTATAGTAGCGCAATGCTCGGTTGCGTGTGATTGAGTGCAGCCACGCCCCAAAACGGTTCAGATCCGTGAGTTGTGGGAGTGCTTCAAAAGCCCGCAAAAACGCGTCTTGCACGACATCTTCGGCATCGGTCGGATTGCGAACAATCTGTTGCGCGACTGTCAGCATGGCACGCTGGTAACGGGTGACTAAAACATCGAACGCTTGTGTATTACCCGCAAGTGCAGCGACGACTAACTCGGCATCATTTGCCTCGGTTAACTCTTGATTATGTGATATTGGCACGCAAGTCTCGCCTATAGGCATGAAAACTCTCCCTCTTTGCCTATTAGAGACATGTCACAGGAAAAGGATAGTGAAAAATGCGCTTTTTTCGTTAAAGAACGAGTGAGGAAGAGAAGGAGTGGTTCAACCGCCTTTCCAAGACGTGGAGATGTCAGAGGTCCAGCGGTTCTGCTTTTAAATGCTATGAGGTGGGCCTATAGAGCATTACCAAACAACCACCGAGTGCGGCGAGCAAGATACCTGCGACAAACTGCCATCGGACTGTTCCCCAGCCACCCGCCGGTGGATGCGACAGCGTCGCGACGATGGCGTTCACAATCGGAGCACCTGCAAAGACAATAGACATTACGACAGCAGGGCGACCACCCGCACCGAAGGCGAGTAGTACGCCAAATGCTCCAATCGCACCGACAAGTCCGGCGATGAATGACCAAGAGACCCCCGAACCTGTGAATTGCCAATTAGATCCGTTAAAGATGAGCATCAGGGCAGAACCGATCACAGCTGCCAAAAGGTAAGCGAGTCCTACAAAGAGGAATGCTTTGTAACGTCCATGCACGGGATCCGCCATAGCGACCTGTCCTTGATGTAGAAAAACCCCGTAAAGTCCCCATGATGAAACGGTCATGAAAACAAAAATGAGCCATGTTTTAGCCATTATCCACTTCCTTCTTGATTGTTGTAGCAGGAGCACTTCCAGAGCTCGCCAGCAATTGAAATATTAGGTGTACTTTTCAAACACCCGCAACAGTTGTTCTGCAACGATTGTATCACTAAACTTCTGATGCACGTTGATTTTTCCTGTTTCTCCGAGGTGTGCACGCCGATCGGTATCGTTAAGGAGTTCTATGAGACCTGCCGCCACTGCTTCAGAGGATTCCGGTTCAACCAGGATTCCGCCCTTAGTAGCGTCAATCATCTCTGGAAACGTGCCGTGTCGAGGTTGGACGACCGGCACACCATTCGCGAGCGATTCTATAATCGACAGTCCTTTGGATTCTCGATAAACGGTGGGGACAGAGAAAACATGTAGGCGGTTGAGGAAATCAATTTTTTGGGTGCGCGTCACCTCACCGTGATGCACAAAACTGTCCGACAGATTCCATGCATGAATCTGGTTCACGAGTTCCTCAAGATAAGGTTCGTCTTTCTTGCCAAGGTAACCGGCAACATGCAGTTGAACGTTATCCGCGCCTAACGTTTCCGCTACCAGACGGAAAGCGTCCACCAAAACGTGTAACCCCTTTTCGGGACAGATACGCGCTAAATAGCCAATAATGAAGGGCGGTGGTTCTGATTTTTGGACGGGCAGACCGTGGCCCTCCATGTTTAGTCCGAGAGGGACCACGTCAATCCTATCAATAGGAACGTTAAGATAAGTATCCGCCATAAACTGCGCATAGTAGCGACAAGGTGCCACAAAGCCATCTGGATCTGCGGCACGTTCTTGCAGAAGGGTTAATACCTCTGATCTGTAGGGCTCGATAAGATCTTGGAGAAAAATATCTTCGCCTTGAAGTGAGCAGATAACCGGAACATCTAATGCCTTCTTAATTTCTCTTGTGAAACCGACGAGCATGGAATTGGTGAGATAGACAATATCTGGTTTATTCTCTTCGACTAGCCATTTGACCAACTTCGCTAATTCCTTGCTTTGATGTCCATCCTCTGCGCGGAGCATAGATACTGTGAGTTGTCCAAGGTCTCGAGCATCTGTTGAGCTACTGAATCGCGCCAATCCATTCAGGAGTGTCGGATTATCGAGGAGTTTGTCTAAGCTCCACGGCGTGTGCCTAAAAAAGGGGAGTTTCTGTTGTAGATAGACGTTAATCCCACCGAAAAAGACGCGGTTCAGACTCACATTTTCTTCATCTGTTCGGGTAGGTGTATAAGTTGGAATCAGGGTAACGTTATGTCCTTGTTTTTTCAGGACCGTGGCTACCATGTTGTCGTGGATACAAGTTCCGCAGTACATTCCAGCAGCACCTGCGGTAATATAAGCAACTTTCATGTTTTCTGTTTTTATAATTTATAAATAA
>RKRR01000136.1 GCA_007571305.1 Candidatus Poribacteria bacterium
TTAATACCTGCTTCCAAGAACAGTTTTTCAAGTCTTTCCTTCGCTTTTTCTTCCTCTTGGGAGAATTGGATTTCATGAGATGTCAACCGGAGAAAATTTCCCTCCTTGGCGAGCTGATTATCGGCAATGAGTTGGTTTTCGAGTTTTTCAAAACCAATTTCGTCCAATCTGAGTTCTCTGCGTAGTTGCGAGGCATTTTGACCGGCAAGGAGTGGCTCTGCTGAATGGAACGCTTTCAACGCTTCTATGATTTCCTCTTTTGTGTTTGCCGTCCGTGCAGCATCAGAAACAAGCGGTGACCTGCCCGATTTGTCCCAACGTCCAATTTTTCCATCCGCTTCCAAACTATTCAAGATAGCATTCACACTGGTCTGTGAATGTGGTAGATAGTAGTGGAGGAAGGACTCTGGCACGCAAAGGGTTTCGCTATTTTCTAATACAGTGTTCACGATCTGTGTATCATCGGCTTCTTTCCATCGTGCTAAAGTGGAGATGGTTTCTGGGGTGAACCGTTTGTGCCTGGAGGCGAATGGGTTAATAACTTCGCCACCACCGACAGTATGTTGCGCTGAAAAATCGCGGACGATAATTCTGTCACCTCTGAACGTTAGGATGGGTTGTTCTAAGCGAAGTTGAACCTGTACGGTATCTCCCGGTAGAATTGCTTCATCAACGAGTAGGATTAATCTGCAAAATATCTCGCGGGTACCGAGATACGCTCGGAGACGCGTCCAATGTTCAAGTATCCTTGGAAATGAAGACAGAACTTGCAACGACACGTCGATATTGTCTGTCACTTGTGAGAATTCGATTGGACAGAGTACATCGCCACGTTGGAGTTCCTGTGCGGAGATGCCGGAGAGATTCAATGCTGTTCTCTGCCCGGCCTGTGCTACAGGCGCCGTTTCATTGTGCACCTGTATCCCTCGGACCCGGACAGCCTTCCCCTGCGGAAGAATCACCATCCGCTGGTCTCGATTAATTGACCCACCGATGAGGGTGCCTGTCACGATAACCCCAAACCCTTGAACAGTAAAAACTCTATCAACGTATAACCTCGGAATCCCATCATTTCCCTCAGTTTCCGTCGCCAATGCTACCTGTTTGACGATGGTCTCTTTGAGTGTTTCAATACCAGCACCGGTGATTGCGGAAACGCTCACAGTTGGAATGCCTTCAAGACTTGTGCCAACGAGCATCTCCTGTGTCATTTCAGCCGCTTCTGCCAATTCATCAGCGGTTGCCAAGTCCGATTTTGTCATGACGAGGATACCGTTTGAGATTCCGAGCAGATCCAAGATTGCAAGATGTTCGAGTGTCTGTTCCTGAACACCTTCTTTCGCATCGACGACAAAGAGGACGATATCCATACCGTAAGCACCGGAGAGCATGCTTCGGATGAATTTTTCATGACCAGGAACGTCAACGATACCTGCACGCGAGCCATCTGGGAGATCGAAGTAGGCGAATCCTAACTCAATAGACAAACCACGTTCTTGCTCCTCCTTGAGCCGATCTGTCTCCATGCCGGTAAGTGCCCCTACGAGAGCGGTTTTCCCGTGGTCAACGTGCCCGGCTGTTCCAATGATGAGGTGTCGCCTGTCTTGATGCATTGGTTTTTTAGGTGTCAACTATCAGTTAAAGATGTCCTCTGTAACAATTTCGCACTTCCTATTGACCTTATTTCGTGCACTGCAACTTCCCGTCCAAGTTTAGGGAGTATGCCAATACGAAGAGGGAACGCTTAGCCGATAACCGACACCTATTAAGGATAGGCATGAATGAGTTTGCCGATTCGATTGAAGCGCACATTCCCTACCATTTTCCACACTTCCCACAATTTCGCTGGACGAGCATCGAAGGACCAGTACACCATAAATGCTTGTCCTTTGATGTCGCTTATATCCACAGGTCCCCACGAACGGCTATCACTGCTCTGGTCGCGGTTATCACCCATTGCGAACACCATGCCTTTAGGCACGGTAAACGGCTTGCCCTCAGGATATTTACGTTTGAATTGACTTGTCGTTAAGGCGAAATCGGAAAAAGCATCGGTCTCTGGCAGATACTCTGGCTGACGGAAGGGTGGAAAATTACCTCTTCTGAAGTGGCTAAAGGTCATGTGTTTCGTGTAAGGGCCATCATCAACCGCTTCACCGTTTACATAAAGTGTGTCGCCTCTCGTTTCGATGGTATCGCCTTCAACGGCTACGATACGTTTGATGAAATTTCGTTCGCGATCGTGGGGTGGAATAAAAACGAAAACATCCCCCCGGGCAGGCTTATGGAAATTAAGTACCTGGATATCTGTGCCGGGGATTTTAATGCCGTAGATAAATTTGCATACCAGAATCCGGTCTCCAATGAGTAACGTATCTTCCATTGAACCGGAGGGGATTTTGAATGCCTCAACAACAAAAGGACGTATGAACCCGAAAACGAGAATGAGTGCTACAACAATGACTTGGGTATATTCCCATACAATCGTCTTCCGAAATTTTTGCCATTTAGATAACTGTGTATCGTTGTTATTCATAATATTTTGAAGCCTTTAAAGTTGACCAATGCGATTAAACCGAATATTGCCTACCATTTTCCACACTTCCCACAATTTTGTCGGATGATTGGTATATGTTTCACCTTTCCTATTCATCAGTTGCAAGCATTGCCGTGAATGCTTCTTGTGGAACATCGACGTTGCCAATCTGTTTCAGCCGTTTTTTGCCCTCTTTCTGTCTCTCCAACAATTTCCGTTTTCGCGTCACATCGCCGCCATAGCATTTTGCAGTAACATTTTTTCGGAGTGCTCGTACTGTTTCACGGGCAACAATCTTGTTGCCGATTGCAGCTTGAACGGGAACTTCAAACATTTGACGAGGAATCAACGATTTCAGCTTGGCCACTAATGCCTTCCCTCGCGTTTCTGCGTCCTCTTGTGGCAAAATCGTCGAAAGCGCGTCTACAGGGTTACCGTTCAGCAGGATGTCTAATTTGACGAGTTTTTCAGTTTTATATTCTCCGAGGTCATATTCTAACGAACCGTAACCGCGTGTCAACGATTTAAGTTTCGGGTAGAAATCCGTTAGCATTTTGCTGAGCGGGAGTTCGTAAAGCAGTTGCACACGACTTGCGTCCAATTGGTTCATCCGCTTATATATACCCCGACGCTTCTGACAAAGTTCCATCGTATTTCCAATATAGGCGCGCGGGACTATAAGATCAATATTGACATACGGCTCTTCAATGCGTTCGATATTGTTTGGTTCTGGGAGATGCGCGGGGTTGTCGACTGGCATGTACCCACCCGTTTTCAGGTGAACTCGGTACATCACATTCGGAGCAGTCCGTACGAGCTCGAGTCCAAATTCCCGTTCAAGGCGTTCATGGATAATTTCCATGTGAAGTAGACCGAGAAAACCACACCGAAACCCAAAGCCGAGGGCAACGGAGGTCTCAGGTTCAAAATTGAATGAGGAATCGTTGAGACGTAGTTTATCAAGTGCCTCGCGCAGGGCTTGAAACTGATGTGTGTCTGCTGGATAGAGGCCGCTGAATACAAGAGGTTTTATCTCTCGATACCCCGGGAGTGGTATTGCTGTTGGTTTCGTATGGTGTGTGATTGTATCCCCAATTTTCGCTTTGTCGATATCTCGAATGCCTGCGATGAGGTAGCCGACAGTACCAGTGCGGAGTTCAGAGGTCGGTTGCATTTCCGGTGTGAAGATGCCTACCTCCTCAACCTCATACGAGCGTCTCGTTTCCATGAGTTGAATCTTTTCCCCTGGCTTCACACTCCCCTCAAAGAGCCGTGTGTACATGATGACACCGCGGTAGTTATTATAGACGGAGTCGAGCACGAGTGCCTTTAAAGGGGCTTCAGGTTCACCAACGGGCGCGGGAATTCGGTTGATAATTGCTTCCAATATAGCAGGAATACCGATTCCCATCTTCGCGCTCACGAGGAGGACATCATCAGCAGGGATACCGATGACTTCTTCTATCTGCCGTCTGGCTTCGTCGGGTTGTGCGGTGGGTAAATCAATTTTATTGACAACAGGGATAATCTCAAGGTCATTGTCAATAGCGAGATAAGCGTTTGCAAGGGTCTGTGCTTCGACCCCTTGAGCGGCATCAACAATGAGGAGAGCACCTTCGCACGCCGCGAGGCTACGGGACACCTCGTACGTGAAATCGACATGTCCGGGTGTATCTATCAGATTGAGTTCATATCGGTTTCCATCCTCGGCAGGATAATGAAGTTTGACAGCCGTTGCTTTAATGGTAATACCGCGTTCACGTTCTAAGTCCATCAAATCAAGCACCTGTTCCCGCATATCACGCTCCGTGAGTGTGTTTGTGTGCTCAAGGAGCCTATCGCTCAGTGTGCTTTTTCCGTGGTCGATGTGCCCTAAGATGCAGAAATTCCGTATATTTTCAAGATTCGTTGGCATAGTATAGATAGTATATCACAACTTCTGTGAGGTGTCCATAGAATTTCGTTCTCGGTATCAATTCGCTCGTCCCCCAAAGGATATTGCGCTTACCGTGACGTGTCGGAAATTGGGGTTTCCTTCTACAGAGTTGTCGGTTGTCAGGAAAACCCCTAAATCCTCCTTATCAGAGGACTTTATAGTGATATCGAAAAATAAATGCACACTTGTAGCATAGGCTGTTAGCCTGTGCATCAGATAATTTCAGAGTTCACACGACGCTATGAGTGTCCAAGTAATTACGGAATCTACTATAAGAGCAATCGGGAATCGGATCTCCCGCCTACAGAGAAATTGAATGCCCTTACCCGAAGGAGTGAATCGCTATAGACTTTCTATAACGGATTGACTTTAATGTTTCTGCACCAGATTTTTCCGCCGTGGTCTTGGATACCGATATGTCCACTCCGCGGGAAATCTTTGAGCGCAATGCCGAATTTGTTTCGACTCCCATCTGGATTTTGGTGCGGCGTGTCCCATTCATCTAAATCTGCGTGGACAATTTCTTCACCGTTGAGTGTCACAGAAATGATGCTTCCATCGCATGTGATATTCATTCGATTCCACTCACCTGCGGGCTTACAAGTATTTCGGGTCGGTCCGAGGGCATCGTAGAGTGCCCCACAGTCGTGGCTATCCGTGGGTTCCTTGCCGTGTGTATCTAAAATCTGGATTTCAAGCCCACTCTGAACAGCATCGTCCAGGTCCGCCCATCGGACGAAAATTCCGCTGTTGACGTTCGGCTCGGTTTTGAAGTCAAGTGCCAATATGAAGTTATCATAGTGTTGTTCGGTGTAGAGGTATTTTCCGCCCTGAACGGTGCAGAGAATACTGCCATCATCAATGACCCAACCTTCGGCACTTCCAGTGGCTCCCCATCCGGTGAGTGTCTTCCCATCAAACAGGGATACCCATCCTTCAGTTTTCTCTTTTTCTGTTAACATATTTTTCTCCTTATTGTATAACGTGATTTCTATATTTGTAGCTCAACCTATAGCAACGCTGTGTGAGACACAATCTAAATTATGAAACAAACACGATGTGTTTTCTACAACTTATTTATCGAACTTAGGTTAATCCAACCAATTTGTAACTTAGATCGACTAATTTCTTTGCAGTATCCATATTTCTGGCATTCGGATTTGGAGATGTCATGGGCCAACCGCCATCTCTACATTCTTTGTCTCTATAGAGCACACTACTTTGGCTAAAATATGCGCCTGAATGGTTTGGGACATCATCAGAAAGCAAACAATGAAGTGATGGTTGGGCTGCTTCTTCATTACTGTCGGTGATAAAAGGGCTCAGCGGTGCCATCACGATTCTCATGATTCTCATCAGTGAACTATTGCCTCCGAAGTTCGATCTTGCCCAGCCCGGGTGAACGGAAGCTGTTGTAACGCCTGTGCCTTCCAGTCTTTTCGCAAGTTCCATTGCATATAATACAACAGCAACTTTAGCCTCAGCATAAGCAGCAAAATTATTGAATTTCCTTGTGTTAAAATTCAAGTCTTCTAAATGCACATTCGGTCGATTTCGCTTACTTCCGGCATGAACAACGGACGAAACAATCACCATTCTTGATGGAGCACTTTTCTTCAATACATCAAGCAATAACTCAGTAAGAAGGAAATGCCCGAAATAACTAACACCTATGGTCATCTCAAATCCGTCTTTCGTCCGTTCAATTTCACTGCCAAAAGTCACGAGTCCTGCATTGCACACTAAAGCATCCAGTTTATCGTATCTCTTTAAGAATTCATCAGCGAAATCTCTCACCGACTGTAGGTCAGCAAGGTCTAATCTCATAACTTTATAACTGCCTTTTAATCCGGTAAAACTTTTAGCCACTTCCCCTGCTGCATCGGGTCTTCTACATGCCATTATTACATGACCACCTTGCTTGATCAATTGTCTTGTAGTTTCCAAACCAACACCCGAATTGGCTCCAGTTACGATATAAACTTTTCCACTTACGTCTTTTGAAAGCGTTTTTTGATTGACCCATAATACATTACTTCTACCCATTGTTCTCTCTCTCTTAATAATTTAACGCGAATGTCGGTGCTATCTCCGAATACATGGTGCCTTAAAAATAATGAATTCCACTACCTAACGCAAACTCTCTAAAAATAGTCTTCCAACATCAACGTTATATTCAAAATCTGCTGCCGACCAAGGGCTATTGTAGCCGATGATTGGCACATAACTTTCGTGCCGCGACCCGTGTGAACGCACCGCGGTCGGCTCTACTGACGTTTCCAACTCGCCGAAAACAGTTGTTTTGTCTGCCAATACGAAAATATCCCCGATCCGTTCACGATGCAGTCGAAATGTCCCTGCCGCATCTTCTGCGGAATAGACCTCCTCAATACCGGACGCGTCCAGAAGGATTTGGATTGATCGCGTCAGATCGGTGTGATCCTTGAGGAACACATAAGCGGCACCGCCCAAATTACTGTGATGCGCGACATAACGATCCTTAATAATAGGGATAGAATTGGCAGGAATACCGTGTTCTGTTAGGACACGCCCCGGATCAATAGCAGTCGTTTTCTCTAACATCCCGTGGTCGGCTGTGATATAGATTTCACGTTGCGGATCATCATCAATGATATTCCCGATAATCCTATCCAATTCCTCAAGGTGCTGTTGGGAGATGTTCTCATCAGGGGCATATTTGTGTTGAACCCAATCCGTCGTTGAACAGTAGACGAGTTCTGGGTTTTCTGTACGCAGCACCTTATGCACAGCACGGAGCAACCACCAATTGATTTCAACTGAATAGATCGGTTCAACTGGACCGACTGTGGCAATGTATTGAGAGGGTGGCGATTCAGCGGCGACGGCTATATCAGCACCTGCTTGCAGCATCCGTAGTAATTTTTGCTTTGTTACGAAGAGTGCCGTTTTGTCTGCGAATTTGCAGGCTTTCGCAATTTCAAAAAGTGTCGGGGCAAGGAGGAAGCGGTTGTCCTCGATAAATTCCCCTCTGCCGGTTTCCCTGTCTACATGGTAATTCGTTGTGATACCGTGCTTTTCAGGGAACGACCCGGTTGCGATACTAACGTTGTTTACGTTCGTGACTGATGGAATAACAGCGTTGGCATGGACATAGAATCCGGCTTTCGCCAACTGGCTGATGGTAGGAAGATTGCTTGCGGCGAGATAGTCGTGGCTACCCGCGTCGATACAGAGGATGAGAATTTTTCGCCTATTCACGTTTTATGTCTTGCTCCACTATCTGGTATTCTGTTATGGTGATACTCACTACGTCTAAAGTCGTGTGCTTCTTTAGAAACACGCAACTCCTTCTCTGTGATTCCTGCTTCCGTCTCTCGTGCCTCTGATTGAGGACG
>RKRR01000034.1 GCA_007571305.1 Candidatus Poribacteria bacterium
ATTTACTCAAAAAGAGGCGATTTTTACGGAGATACCCCCGAAATCCCCCTTATCAGAGGGACTTTAAGCGAAAATGTGTCTACCCTGAATATTTATCAAACTCACGTTACTATAAGATAAAATTAAAAATTAGCGTCCGACCTCCCAAGCCAGGTGTTGCAATTCCGGTCCAATCAACTTTTCCCATGCCAATTGGACGGCGGCAGTCGAACCGGGTGTAGAGATGACCACTTTTCCGCGGTAGACCCCAGCTGTCGCTCGTGAGAGCATCGCCGCGGCACCTACCTGATCGTAACTGAACATCCGGAAGAGTTCGCCGAATCCGGGTAAGGTCTTTTCCAATTTGCGATTGAGAATGTCGAAAGTGGTGTCGCGCGGAGCAATACCCGTGCCACCATTGAAGAGGATCACTTGTGCGCCGCTTCCCGCCATTTTATCTAATACTGCAGCGACTTGGTCGGGTTCATCTTTTATGATTTGGTAGGCGGCGACGCTATTTCCCTCTGCAGCGAGTTGTTCGCGTAGAAATACGGCATTTTTATCTGTTTCAGGGGTCCGTGTGTCGCTCACGGTGACGATCGCGACGGCGACGGATCCCTGTTCGGTTGCCATTTCTCGATGTTGTTGTGTACTTGTAGAAGTTGTTGACATGAGTATTGTCGTCTCCTCTCTATTCTCGGTTATCAGCAAGAGTAAGATCGCGAGCGAAACTTGCTCCTACAGATGTTATTGACTTCTTTCATCCGTTGGGTTTAAGTCCTTAGTATTGGGATTCCGGTAAGGAAAATCTTAGTGTTGCATTCGGTCTCTTATCAATATAACTGTGAGACATTTCATCGTCTGACACAGCTGAATCGATAAGTTCAATGTGATAGTCTGTTATTTTAGGGCTGTTGAGGTTAGTCCATTCCTTTATTCCTGTGATAAAACGGTCGACAAGCTGCGGATTGCCGTAGGCATCTACACGGTTCTCGGCCTTAGGCTCGTATATGGACCGAGGAACACATAAGGCAGGTAATTCCCTGTCCAGCATAACAGAGTGCATTCCCCGTTGTTCTTTGTATTCCCAAAGCGTTTCCATCGGTTCTCCATTTAGGCGAAGATAGAAAGAGCAATCGGATCCCACATACACGCGAAGTGGCACAAATGTCGGCTCCTCTTGCAATAACGCTTCTACCACTGGATCAGAAGATGGCTCCAGAGCATTCTCAGTAGAGGATTTGAAGTTTCCCTGTAGGTCCATGAAACCCGCCCAGCGCGTGATTGTTCCTGTCAATTTGTTGTCATGTTTGTGGAGCCGAAGAATTGGATCTCCGGCCCCTCTTGTCTTCAGAGGCATCACCAAAATTCCGCCTTCTGCTAACGATTCAATCCACGCTGGTGGAATATCAGGTGAACCCACCGTAACGATTATCCGATCGAAGGTTTCCCCAACCCATCCGAGTCCCCCATCACCGGCTCTCAGGTTGACCCCATTGAATCCTGCGGAATTCAGATGTTCCCGGGCTTTCTCTACCAGATCTGCTTGCAGGTCAATGGAGTAGACGAGACTTTCGTCTCCTACGCGAAATGCTATCAGTCCAGCGTTCCATCCACTCCCCGTTCCAATCTCCAAAACTTTGCATCCGTGCGTTAATTTTAGATCGTCCAACATGCCAAAGATAAGCGTAGGTTGGGATGCGGCACTATGTGGGTCATCTCGGATCATCAAGCCTCTATTGGAATAGATCGCTTCCAGTTGCTTTGCTGTCGGTATCGGTGATTCAACATGAACAATCCCATCTGGTTCCTCGTCATCGTAGTATTGTTCAATGAAGAGGTGACGCGGCACATTGAAAAGCATTTGCTTCAACCCATCGGCATTGGGGCGAAGGGAGTCTATCTTCGCCAAGTTTTCGTGCATGCGTTTTATGTAACCGTGAATCGTTGCGTCCATGATACTTGGTTATCAGTTATTGGTTCGGATAGGTTTTATTGAGATGTTTCGGCATCGTAAAGAAGCGTCCACCTGTCCCTTCTGCAAGGGTTTTCTGGAAATCTGTGGGACCCGGATGTCCAATAACATAAGCACGGATGCCTAACGACTGACACAGACGAAGTGCGCGTTCAGGTGGATATTTTCCTGTTGTCGGTTCATCGGTTAGAATAAGCAGGAATCGGCTTGCGTATGGGCTGAATTTAACTTTCGGAATTCCTTCTACAATCGCATCGATAAGGTGTTCGTCCCCACCAAATGGGGCTTCCATATAGGTTTCAAGCATAGATTCATTGAGCGGCATCTGTGTCACAACCGCGCCATTGATGACTTTAATGGCATCTTTCGCCTCCGCGAAACGGATGAGCCCAATCCGATATTTAATCGGCAGGATGTCTAACCTACCGATAAACGTGCTTAAACCGAGCATAATCGCTTCGGATTTACCTCCCATACTCCGACTGTAATCGAGCATCACCACGATGTCCACAGCGGGCTCAAATCCCCTCACTGCGCTGTCAGGGGATGCGCTCAGTGCTGCCCCGTCGTAGATGTTTAGCCGATTCTTTTCACTTCGGATAGTATACATGCGACGACGGGTTGGGTCGTTTATGAGCCATCTGTTGCCGCGCTTTTGCGTCATTGCAGTGAGGCTGTTCGAGAGATTCCAACTTTCAGGATAGATCCCGGCAAAAACGTTTAATGTGTTCCCCTGTTTGCGGATGGTGTAGACGCGACCGTTCGTATAATCGGTGATTACCCACAGATCCCCCTTCTGTTTCTCCCAGACCATGGAACTCCCAAACAGATTATCGACACCCGCTATAGAGACACCATTTTTTTTGAACTCGCGTTGCAACTTTTTCATTGGAACATCGCCATCTTCGAGAAGTACCTCGAATTTGGACTCCATACTGAATAACAATCGTCCCCCGTTTCGGCGAATGTCTTTGACAATATCCCGAAATACCTTCATAAATGCTTCATTAGCGATACGATCACTTGGAAGCGATGTTGCTTTACCAAAACCTCCGGGAATGGGTTGCCAGAGCCCACCTGTCATTTCCGCTAACTCTTGTTGAAAGGGTTCTGGAACTCCGAGTACGTTGACACGGATACCCTGAAGTTGATATTCTTTGATAACCTTCTCCCGCATTCTGGTGTGGGCATCGTCTTTTCTAAAAGCCGTCGTTGCGGGTTCATCGGTTACAAGGATAATGTATTGGTCTGCATCAGCGTGGAAGTCAATACGGTAGGGTGTATCTATGAGTGCGTCGAGTGCATGTTCGTCTCCGCTGAGTGTGGCTTTTTGCATCCGTCTGCGCAGCATCCCGACATCGGGTAACAACGTACGAATCTCCAGTTTTTGCCCTTCGTACCTAACGCTGAATTCCGACATGCCCAGGTGGTACTCCAGATTGACGAGATCGAATTCATCGATCATGGCAAATAGGTTTGCGGCGACTTCTTGTATATTATCGCGCATGCTCGCGCTTGTGTCGAGTACGAAGACGACGTTCACCTTGTCTAACTGTCGTGTTCCGATGATGTGGTCGGCGATACGTTTGAGTGCTTTCGCGAATGGATTGCTACTCCCTTTGCCGGTTCCTTCGCCTTCACCGTCTCCATCACCTTCGCCGATAGTTCCTATTTCGGAGGCACCCGTGGATTGGAGTCTATGAAATCCACCACCGCCATCACCTTTGACACGTTGCCGCAGACTGTCTACACCTGCTCCTGCGGTTGTCTGGAAGGGACTAGCGACCGATTCTGCGATCGGTGTTTCTCGGCTGCTGATCCGTTTTGCGTCTGTGGTTACATCGGGAAGTGTGGTTTCAATGTCAGACACGGATCTTGTTGCGTTGTGTAGGAGTGCCTCTTCCGATTGGCGCATGGTTTCGTCGATGAAATTAGCGGAAGCCGTGAGGTCCAAATGCCGTTGATTTGTTTCGGTAGAGGGATCTGTCTGCTGTGGTGTTCGTAGTTTTTTGGGGGGAGGTGGTTTGAGAGCGCGCCGTTGTTCCAGCAGAGTTTTGGGATTGATGAGTTCCACCGCCAGTGCGTCTGTGCCATCGTTCTGCCTCGGCGTATAGAAGGCGAACATAAAAATGATCGCGAGACACAGATGAATGATGCCTGCAAAGAGAAGTGCCCGCATGGAACGGTGTCGTCTGTAGGAACGGTTCATGATGTTTTCTCCACTTTGATATAGATATGTTTATCCCTCAATCCGATAGTCCTATTGGGTATTCTGTTTAATTTTTAATTTCCCCAGGTGGTAGTTAGCAGTCTTGGCTGTGGTAAAACTGGTAGCGTGTATGCCGGATCGAACCAGTCTCCCCCAGTTTTCCCTGAATATGTGTCAATTGCGTCTGAACATTACTGTTCAGATCCAGTTTGAGTATTTGGAAATCTCCATTAATTCGCCGTGTATAGAGAATTTCATCTCCGTTCGGCGATAACTCTGGATACTGCGCGTAGGGACCGGCTTCCTCGACAAGTTGCTGGGGCAGGGATAATCTCGGTGTCTTCGGAATTCAGGTTATTATATCATGTAAAACGGAGTTGATCAAATTAAAGTTGACAAAATTGGGTATTCTGCTAAACTTTATAAAAATTCGGTTGTTTTGCACTTTTTTCTTGCAATTCATATTTGAAAAGTGCTATAATTTCTTTTGTGCATTTTATCAACTCCTCGGGGTGACGTATACTACCTCGCGGGAGATCATAAGATGAATCACACTGCTGACAGAAACCGACATCGGTTTACCGGTGGAACGTCAGCATTAAAAAGCGTGATTTTCACGCAGTACTGCTATCACCAAAAGTAAAATTGATAAGGCGATGAGGTTTTGGGAAGCGCGCTTCTTGCTCGAAAACTCTGAACCTTGTGTCTATTGAAGAAGGAGATTTCATAGCTATGAAAAAATTCACAATCTTTATCACACTTGTTTGCGTCGTCATGATTTCGCCGATGGTATTTGCGCAGAATTGGCAACCGGCAGGTGATAATTGGATTGCAAAATGGTGGGGGCTTGATCTCGTCACCGATACAGGTGGTTTTGGTAACTCTGCAACAATTGACTACCTCGCTGAAGGCAGCGGTGGTTTGATTTCCAATGCGTCCGTTTCCACGCGCGACGGTGCTGGAAAAACCGCGAACACCATAGTGAACCTCCCTGATAACGGTGGCTCGCTCGCTTGGTCGATTGTTGACATCAACACCGAGGACCAGTTGAATATGTCCACAAGCCACGGTATCCCTGATGGTCGCGACATCACATGGCACGGTATCATCGTCGTTATTTCACCCGATGCCCGGACGACGACAATGCACCCCGCGCACGATGATTACGCCCAAATCTGGATCAACGGCGAACAGGTCTATGACAACAGTGCTTGGACAGGTGGGGTTCGTGAAGTCACAACGCCAACCGAGATTCAATTCCAGAAGGGTGAGAACTTCTTGCACTTCAAATGCGGTGAATCGGGCGGTGCGGATTACGTCAACCTCCGTTTTGAATCGACCGATACCGATCTGCTCATCGCACCCACGAAGGATAATCTCTTCCTGGATGTGCTCACACCAGTCGAACCACAAGGCAAGTTAGCGACACAGTGGGCAATTCTCAAGCGTCAGTAATATTTTATTCTTTACGAAAAACCCGTATCCGAATATGGATGCGGGTTTTTTGTTGTCTACGGTGTTAACCGTATTCAAGAATTTACGGATGAAAGTCAGTTTATCCCCGGTTGCTCGTTGGTGTGTTTTGAAACCCTCTACTTGTCCGACTCTACAATTGTCAGAATCTGGTTGATAGAGACATCTCGTAATTCTTGTGTGGTCCCGCTTTGCCAGACGATACTTACCTTCTCAACATCCTGATTTTCTCCCAAACCGAACAGCAAGCGCGTATCGCTTCCTGATGCGTAACTTGAACCACTCTTCACTTCTCTTGTCTGCGTCAGGTTTCCTGTCGTGACCGTGACCTTCGATCCAATCCCGTCACGGTTGCTTCGCGTTCCGACCAGTTTAATGCTGAGATAGTTTTTCGTGTTTCCACCATCGTTCCGAAGCAACACTGCCCGCTGGTTGGAATTCATGATAACAATGTCTGGGTCACCGTCATTGTCGTAGTCGGCAGTAGCGGCGGCTCTACCGACAAGTGGCTCTAAGAAGTAATCCCCTGCGGAAGCAGAGACATCGGTATAGGTGCCGTCGCCGTTGTTTTGAAAGATCTGGTCACGTTGGGCATAGGTTTCATTGCCTCCCAATATCTCGACAACATCTTGTGGATGTCCGTTTGCACAGAACATATCAAGGTGTCCATCGTTATCGTAATCCAAAAAGAGCGGACTAAAACCAACAAACGGGAGTGTCGGCTGTTCCAATTCACTGTCTGCAGTCGCATCTACGAAAAAAAGCCCTTCCTCGTTTTTATAGAGGGTCGCTTTCTCTGAATTTGCGACGATCAAATCAAACCATCCATCTCCGTTGTAGTCTGCGGAATCTACCCCCATGGACCCCTCAGCGATCCCTCTGTCGTCATAACCAACACCGATAAAGATGCTTTCATCCGTGAAGGTGCCATCACCGTTATTGTGATACAGGAAATTTCTATTGGTATCGTTAGCGACGTAGATGTCGGGTAACCCGTCTTGATCGTAGTCCCAAGCAACGGCTGCCATTCCTCTTCCCTCGACGGGATTTGTCACACCTGCTGTCTCGGCAATATTTGTGAAAGTACCGTCTCCATTATTGCGATAGAGGACATCGGGGGTTCCTTGGTAGCTGCGCGGATGTCCGTAACCGATAACACCTTTGTAGGTGGATACTGGCATTGACAGTTCATACACCAGATAGTTGACGACGAAGATGTCCAAGTCTCCATCGACATCGAAATCCAAGTAGACAGCAGCGATGCTCCAGAGCGTGTTATCAATACCAGCAGTTTCTGTGATGTCGGTAAAGGTGCCGTCTCCATTGTTTCGGTAGAGTTTATCCTGCCCAAAGTTGGCAACATAAAGGTCGAGATCACCGTCGTTGTCGATATCTGCCGCAGATGCCGCCATTCCGAATCCGGTATCTCCTGTTCCTGATATTTCGGTAACATCCCTGAAACGTCCATCGCCCTCATTTCGGTAGAGAACGTTACCGAGCGTTTGTTGGTTCTCTTGAGAAACGTGACCACTGTTAACAAAATAAAGATCGGGATCCCCATCGGTGTCGTAATCAAAGAAGACTGTACCGGAACCCATTGTCTCGATGATATGCTTGTGGTCGGTTGCCCCGCTGTCGTGTTTGAAGTGGATACCTGCTTCTGCGGTGACATCCACGAATGTAGGGGATTGCGAGGCGGCGTTGCCTGTAGTCAGGAGAAGGAATAGGAGGATTTGTGAAAACGATTTCGGATAATGGTTTCTCTGCATTGTGTCACTGGGCGTGATGTCATGAAATTTCTGTTTGGAGTAGGATAATTCGTTTTCTGCCAATTACCGAAGTTTTTTATCGCTTATTTTGAGATTTTTTCGGCAGTTTTTGCTAATCGGAAACCGACAAAAGAGGTTTTTAAGCTAGGATAGAGATAGAACCTAAATGTGGTGCTGCATCGAGCAATCACATCGATCCAGGAACCGCCGCGAATGACGCGCCAACTCCCGACCGTTGGTCCTGTTGGGTCCTGCTTCGGACGTTTTGTGGCGGCTTGTGAACTGTGCCAGTAGTAGACATCACTGTACCAATCGGCTGTCCATTCCCAGACGTTGCCTGCCATATCCATTACGCCGTAGTAACTTTTGCCTTTCGGAAAGCTGCCAACAGGTGCAAGGCAGTTCTCATAACCATCGTCTTCGGCAGCGGTGTTCGCATAGGGTTCTAACGCATTGCCCCAGGGCCATGTTCTGTTGGTGTAACCGCGCGCCGCCTTCTCCCATTCCGCCTCTGTCGGGAGTCGCATGCCTTTCCACGTTGCGTAAGCGTTTGCGTCGTGCCATGACACACCGACGACAGGGTGATTCGGAAACTGTTTCGCGCGTGCGGGCCAATCACCGATCTGCGAGAGATGCGTGAAGTTTTCTGGTGTGTGTTGTGGCGTTTGTCCTGGAGAAGTGGTTTTTATTTGCTGTTCCCAAAATTCATAGTAATCGGCGTTCGTGACCTCATATTTACCGATGTAATATGCATTGAGGTAGACTTTGTGCATCGGTTTTTCGTCGGCGGCGCGGGTATCACTTCCCATTGTAAAGGTGCCTGCAGAAATTAATATGAGATCCTCTGTGTCCTGCGCGGATGCCCTAAAATTCATACCAATGCTGATAAATAGGAGCAACAGACCCCGTACTGTAATGTGGAAGTGGCTACTTCTGTTTGGACAAAAGATATTCATAGACGCGATGATGCTCCTGCGCGAGTTTTTGGTTACCCATGCCTTGATAGAGTCTGGAAAGGTTGAGGTGATAATAAGGCTCTTCACTGTCGAGTTCAACCGCTTTTTGGAACGCATTAATTGCTTTTTGCGACTCGCCCTGCATCGCATAAGTGCTACCGAGGGTGTTATAGAGAATTGCTTGGTTCGGCATGAGTTGAACGGCTTTTCTGGCGGCTTCTGAGGCATGTTTCGGATAGTTAAGGCTCATGAAGGCACGGCTCAGTCCATGATAAAAATTAGCGTTGTTCGGTGCGAGTTCAATGCATCTCTGGAAAACTTGGACTGCCTTGGCAAAGTTTTTTTCATGCATAAGGAGGGTGGCTAATTCTGTCCAGGCATCCAGGTTGTTCGGTTCCGCTCGTGTAAGACGGGTAAGACGTTCGTATTCAGCGAATTGCTTTTGGAGTTGTTGATAGATTTGCATTTCCGTTCTACTTTTCTCTCGATCTCCTAAGCGGAAATACGCTGTTCCAAGCCCGTGATGTGGCTCCGCATACCCTGTTGGACCATACGCTATTGCCAGTTTGAAGCTCTCTATCGCTTCTGGATATGCTTTTAAATTCAGATGTGCGATGCCGAGTTCATGGTAGAGACCTGCGGCGTGTGGTGTCAGTGAGAGTGCTTTTTTCAGGATCGGAACGGCTTCTGCGTACCGACGGCGTTTTATGAGCGATTTGCCGAGCATCTCATACCCGCGTGCATGTTGTGGTGAAAATTCTATAACCCGTTGGAGTGTTACCACTGCATCTTCCCACTGATCGGATCTGAAATAGGCAACACCGAGTGAATAGAGTGCCTCTATGTTGTCTGGCATTAATGCTAAGGAGCGTTGGTAACTTTCGGCGGCTTTGCTCCAGAATTCCTCTTGGGCATGTGCCATACCGAGATAGTGCAGGATTTCATAGTGATCGGGTTCAATCGCGAGTGCGACTTCAAACTCGGAGATAGCTTTAAGATTGTCACCTTGAAACATGAAAATTAGAGCTTGCTCTATGTGCTGAACGTATGTGCTGTGGTCCCCGGATATCTCGTCAGCGGTTCCAGACAGTGGCAAACAGAGCCAAAGGATAATTATAATTGTCAATTTTTTCATTATACTTTGCAGTTCCTTGAGAGGATAGGTAATTTCATGTGCTATTCCATATATCCGCCTGCGCCGTTGTTGCAAATTGCAATAAATTCGTTCGTAACGCAGTGAATTAAATTTTAACTGTAGTGCGAAAAAAAGTCAAATTTTCCATAGAGAAAAAGACGCGGCGGTGCTATACTGCTCTATGAGTATTGCAATGGAGAGACTTAGGGGGAACACTGCTGCGGGCTATTCTTTGTCCTCTAAAACCTGTAGTTCGTAATGGAATAGAGGGTAGTTCTTGAGAATAGCCCGTTAAAATTTTAACCCACCTTGTTTCTCTGGAAAACAAAACTAAAACTCTGCAAATCTATATTACGAAGATGGGGAATACAGACAAAAATGCGACAGGTTACAATCTATCGCGAGCCGGGCCGCTATGCTGGCTGGCCAGCGAATTACGGTATTTGGGCATGGGACAACGAGATCGTTGTTGGCTTTACGGTTGGATACCATAAATCGGATGGTGGCTTCCATCGCCGCGACCGAGATCAGCCGTTTGTGGGAATGCAGGCACGAAGTTTCAATGGTGGTGAGACGTGGAGTGTTTCGGAAACACCGTGTCGTTTGCCAGCAAGAGGGACGCTCTCTGCAGATGAACACGTGGAGGAACAGCATAGGCTGGCAGCGGAGGCTTCGTTTGAGACACCGCCTCGTGTTGATTTTACGCACCCGGATTTTGCGATGATGTGCAGCAGATCAGGATTAAGAGCGGGCGCGTACTCGTGGTTTTATACTTCTTTCGACCGGTGTCAGAGTTGGGAGGGTCCGTTTCGGCTTCCTATGTTTGGCTACACCGGTATCGCGGCTCGAACAGATTATCTCCTCTCCAGTCCAGACGAATGCCTCTTGTTCCTTACGGCATCGAAATCCGATGGTGAGGAGGGTTTGATATTCTGTGCACAGACAACCGATGGGGGGGAGTCCTTTTCACTGTTATCTGATATCGGACCGGAGCCCGAAGGATTCGCGATTATGCCGGCAAGTGTTCGGTTACCTGATTCAAAGATTCTGGTAGCAGTTCGGTGCCGAGCAGGTAGCGATTACGCTAATCCAGACTGGCAAAAATGGGAGAACTGGATTGATCTCTACGCCTCAGATGATAACGGGCAGACGTGGAATTACGTGAATCGACCTGCAGAGAACACGGGACGCGGAGGGAACCCACCAACGCTAACGCATCTTCACGACGGACGATTGTGTCTGATTTATGGATACCGGGATGCTCCGTATCGGATATGTGCGAAGTTAAGCAGTGATGCAGGTGAAACCTGGGGTGAAGAGATCGTTTTGCGCGATAACGGCGGAGATCACGATATAGGGTATCCCCGCACAATTCAACGTCCTGATGGGACTATAGTGACCGTCTACTATTTTGATGAGGAACCCGACGGTGAAAGATTCATTGAGGCGACATTGTGGAAGCCGTAATTGGTGGATTTCAGGTCGTCAAAGGGCAGTCACTTTGTCACTGAACGTAGGTCAAGACAGACTAACCGATCTTTGCCTCGAATATATAACAGTCCATTTGACAATGCGGGGGCCGACCACGCTGGATATTCAATAAATTGTCTCCCGTTTTCGTCTCTTGGAACTGCTTCAGAAATGATCTCCATCTTTTCTGGGGTGCATTTGAGCAGCATCAGATGTCCATATTCACCAAGATATATAAAGTAATCGTTGACCCAGAGTAACGAGGCGCGCTCGTCAACACGTTGTCCCCATACGACTTTACCAGTCTTGAGTTCTACACATCGGAGCTCCGCACCGCTCGCGTGTCTGTTACTACAAGCGTAGAGGTAGCCTTCGTGATGGATGGCGGTGTTCCAGTGCAGCCGGAGGGACTGGTTTCGGCTGCGCGATGAATCTTTCCAAACAACCTTGTAGCCGCCTGGATAGACCTGGAGGACAGAACTGCCGACCTCGTAAGATTCACTGATAAAGACATGATCGTCAGCAACAACTGGACTCGAGGCATTGACAGATTCGATTTTCGGACAGCGCCATGGATAGTAAAAGTCGAGGTTGCCAGTTGCGGGTTCGAAACCGACGAGTCCACCCCGAGCGAACATGAATCCCCAACGTCGTCCATCAATCGTTGCCATGATAGGACTGGCATAACTCGCTAATTCGTCGCTGATTTCGTAGACGACCTCTCCTGTGAGTTTGTTGAATGCGACAATACCGGTACCGTTTGATGGCGGGTTACCGTTTGATGCCCAGATATTTTTCGGGGTTCCCGGTGGGGAACCGCCGATTTGAGCGATAAGTAGGTGCTCTTCAACGATTGGTGTTGAAGCCGTCCCGAAAAAGTTTTGAACGACATTATAACGGGCAGCAGTATCCACCTTCCATAACAGATGTCCATCCGCAATATTCAGACAGTGTAACTTTCCCTGAACCCCGAAGATATAGACGCGTTCCCCATCAACGACGGGACAAGACCGTGGACCATTATTATACCCGTACATATCTTCGTAGTCTGTGGGATATTCAAATCGCCACAGTTCGGTACCGGTGTCGCTTTCCATACAGGTGAGACGCGCCATGTCGCCATGACGTGCGAAGATAAACAACCGTCCGTCTGCAATGGTGGGTGCCCCGTAGCTGGTGCCAATCTTCTTGTGCCAAACGACCGGGGGACCCGTATTTCTCCATGGCGCGATCTCTATTTTTTCTTGTGATTTACCGTTTCGCTCTGGCCCTAGAAAATCGCTCCAATCTGCCGATAGGGTTAGCGGAAGGCTCAGCAAGAGTAAAAGGGTTCGTGCGCAGGTCCTCACGCAGCGACCTCCTCATTTGCTCGTTTCACGAGTGCATTCATGTAGGCGATTGTATACGCTGTGCCGACACGACCGTCATCTCCCATCTGTGGGATATGGTCGGGGATCAAGACACCGTTGAAGTTGACCTCTCGGAGGACTTTTGCGACTTGGTACATGTCCTGATAACCGTTGTCAACGAAGGTCTCAACGAAATGCGGAAGCGGCTGATCGACATTGCGGAAATGGACTTTGAAAATTTTGTTCCGTTCCCCGAAATAGCGGATGGATTCAATGACATCTTTGCCCATTAATTCACCACCTTCCAGCCAGCAGCCAACACAGAAACACATACCGACATTCGGGCTATCGGCGATTTCAAGGGCACGTTTGTAACCTTCAAAACTGCTGAAAATACATCTCGGAATTCCTGCGAGATGCACCGCGGGTGGGTCGTCGGGGTGAATACCGATCATGACACCTGCTTCCTCAGCAACAGGCGCGGCCTGCTTGATGAAGTAGGTGTAGTTGTCCCAGAGTTCGTCTTCGCTGTATTCGCGTCCGTGAGAGAGCGGCATCGGGTACAGTGTGCCGCCCCAGTGCCCCTCCTGTGCGGTTTCGAGGTTAAATGCCCTTGCACTTGCCCCACCACGTGTCGTCTCACGTTCAGTGCTCCAGATACCGTTGCCCATGTGAGCGTAGGTTGTATAGGGAATCCCCGCTCTACCGAGATCGCGAATGTACTGCTTATACTGTTCAATCTTCGCGTCGCGGTTCTCTAAGTTCAGCACAATCCCGTCCTGATTGTGGACATCACTGTTGCCGAACCCATAGATTTTGAGTCCTGCGTTCTCAAAGATATCGCGACGGCTCATGAAATAGTCGTAATTCGCATTTTCGCCGTTTGTCCAGAGGACGACATATTCAACATCCATCTGCTTGGCAAGCTGCAAATCTGCCTCACTCGGTTCCGGCGACATCTGTGCCGTAACTTTCATACCGGGTGCAATTTTGCTTAAAGGGGTTTGAGTTGCCATTTTCTGCCTCCATGTTGGTGATAAGGTTCGCTGAAAATTAACAATTTAATCCGTAATTTCCTAACGATACTTGGTGCAGTTACAAATTTATAGTAGATTCCGTAATTACTTATACACTCATATCGCCCTGTGAACTGTGAGGTTATATATCCACAGCAAACCAACGGTCTCCTATGCTACAAGTGTGAACTTATTTTCGGATTTTACTATAATCGACCGCCGAGAATGAGCATAACGAACACCCAATAGCCAATCGTTATTCTTCGTCGCCTGCTTCAGCTTTGAGTCGATACAATTCCGCTGTTAATTCGGTGACGATGTCGGCATACGCTGGGTCATCATAGACACTGCACATCTCATTGGGATCTTTCTCAAGATCGAAGAGTTCCCATTCCGGTTCTTTCGGTTCATCAATTGAACCCGTTGTGCCGAGTGCCTCGCCGTAGTAGTAGATGAGTTTATAGCGATACGTGCGTATCCCATAGTGTGCCGGAACATAGTGGTGTGTGAGGTGCATCCAGTAGCGATAATACATTGAAGTTCGCCAATTGTCAGGTGTTTCTCCATTGAGGAGGGGACGCAGGCTTTTTCCTTGCATGTCTTCTGGAATAGAGAGTCCTGCATAGTCGAGCCAGGTCTCTGCGAAATCGATATTCAGTGCCATAGCGTCGCATATACTGCCGGGTTGGATCTCGCGCGGGTAGCGGACAAGGAAAGGCATCCGCAAGGATTCTTCATACATGAACCGTTTGTCATACCAGCCGTGGTCGCCTAAGAAGAATCCCTGATCGGAGGTATAGATGACGAGCGTATCATCTGCGATACCTTCCGCATCAAGATAGTCAAGCATCCGTCCGACGTTATCATCGATTGAGGCGACGCAGCGGAGGTACTCTTTGATGTACCGTTGATACTGCCAGTTTGCTAACTCTTCCTCGGATAATCCTTCAGGCGGGGGACCGAGCGTGTCAATCTTGAGGTCTCTTTCGCTCATGTGACCGAAGACCCGCATTTTCGCATCCTTTGCGGCATTTGAGCGGTTGGCGTAATCGTCGAAAAAGTTATCCGGGATCGGAACATCTTCATCCTCAAACATGTGCGCATGCTTTTCATCGGAATCCCATGGACGGTGTGGGGCTTTGTGGTGACACATCAGGAAGAAAGGTCGCTCCTTGTCTCGGTTCTGCAACCATTCCAATGAGAAATCAGTGATGATGTCGGTGGTATAGCCTTTATGGGTTTTCTCGCCATCGGGTTCGAGCATTACTGGATCGTGATAGAGCCCTTGTCCGGGGAGGACGTTCCAATAGTCGAAACCTGTCGGATCCGCGTTTCCTCCGTGACCGAGATGCCATTTGCCTACCATTGCTGTCTGATAGTTGTCCGCTTGGAGCATCTTCGCTACGTTAGGTTTCCTACCGTCAAGGGGATCTGCTAACGTTTTGACACCGTTGAGATGACTGTGTTTGCCGGTCAAAATGTTTGCACGACTCGGTGTACATATAGAATTGACGCAGAAACAGTTTTGGAGAATCATGCCGCCATCTGCGATACGGTCGAGGTTAGGGGTTTGATTAATCCGACTCCCGTAACTGCTGATAGCGTGTGAAGCGTGGTCGTCGGACATGATAAAGAGAATATTGGGTCTACTCAATTAATTTTTCCTCCTTTAGATTTACAAACGAATGAGGATGAGTATGCCGCTTATAGAGTAGTGTCGAATAATGGTGGTGACACATCAAAAGGGGTGCCTTGTTGTTGTTTATGGTACCATTCTGTCCATGCCTGCTGGACTTTCGTAATCCCTTTTACATTGCCTCTTGCCTCTTGGTAACTGGAGATGAGCGCGAATATGGCAGCGATGATAGCAAGATAAGACACAGCCGACGAGAAATTGCGAAAGAAACTGCCGGCAGTCCGTACAGCATCGGCAATGTCCGGTAACTCTGTCATAAGAATGAGGAAAAAATAAATGAAAATCCAACAGAGAAAATGAATTATCAGAAGTTTCGGATTGCGAACCAAAGATAAAATCGTTTTTTGTGCTTTCCTGAAGTAAGACTTGGCTTGCAGGTTTTTCGGTAGCGGTGGTGATGCTGCAAGAGTGCCGCCCGTTGTTAGTGTTTCTTGGTACCGACGGTACCACTCCGCCCACACTTGATGCTCTTTGGCAGTGCCTTTTAGATGACCTCTTGCCTCTCGGTAACAGATAAGGAAAGGTGGCATGACAACAAGAATCCAAAATCCATTTCTCCAAATATCGTCAGTGATTTCGTGGAAAATAATCGAAGCAGCTGTGACAAAATTTCCCAGAGACGAAGGCGGCGATACGATTTGAGCAATACGGGGCCATGTCCCCTCTATGAATGGATCGTCAAACACAACGCCTAAAGCAGCAAAGAAAAACCACCACGTCAAATGAACAATAAGTGGAATTGGATTTAGCACCATGAAGAACAGTGTTTTTGGGATTTTCATGGTCTCACCTGCTCCTACGCGACCTTTTTTAGATTTTGGAGAATTATGGAGAGATTATCATCTTGAGTTGTGACCCTTATAGTTTTCTTCGAAAAAGTCGGTGATCCGGCCCTCTGGGCTGGTGGATAACAGTTATTTCGCCTTAATCTCCTCCCATGCGCGGTTGTAGTGTCTCGTGAAATCCGCTTGATCTTTCAGCCATTCAAGGGATTCCAAAACCTCTGCTGGTGGATAAATAAATTGATGTTTCTGCAGGTGTTCCGGCAAGTGTTCTTTCGCTGTAGGCACACAGGTCCCGTATTTTGTGAACGCCGTAATTTTGGCATTGACCTCGGGACGCAGGAGATAATTGATAAATTGCTCAGCGAGTGCCTTATGTGGCGCGGATTTCGGAATGCAGACGGTGTCGATAAACTGACTGGATCCTTCTTTGGGAATGACGTACCGAATCGTAGGACGGGTTTCAGTGGCTCGGAACGCATCGCCACTCCAGCAGTGTGCCATGACGACATCCCCGGCGATAAGGAGTTCTTCCGCCTCGCTTTTATACTGCTTCACGAGGGGTTTCTGTGCGATCAGTTTTTCTTTCGCGGCTTTAATCTCCTCCGGATCGGTTGTGTTGAGGCTGTATCCGAGCAGTTTAAGCGCAGCACCGAGTGTCTCGCGTTGGTCGTCTAACATGCTGAATTGGTTTTTGTACTGTGCGTCCCAAAGCACTCTCCAACTGTCGGGTGCTGGCGAAACGACCTCCGAATCGTAGGCGATCCCCGCGGTGCCGAATGTGTATGGAATAGAATATAGGTTTTCGGGATCGAAGTATTTGCCGAGAAACAGGGGGCTGATATTTTGGAAGTTGGGAATATTGTCGCGATTCAATTCGACTAACAGATTCTGTTTGATTAAGATTGACACCATATAGTCGGATGGCATGATGATGTCGTATCCCGTCGCCCCTGCTAACAATTTCGCGAGAAGATCCTCGTTGCCGGCATAGGTATCAATGAGGACATTCACCCCATATTCCTTTTCAAATCCCTCGCGGATGTCGTCACTGACGTACCCCGCCCATGTGAAGACGTTGAGTTGTTGCTTTTGCCCATCGCTATCACCGACAAAAAGCGCGAGGAATATCAATGTTAAAAGGATATATTTGTTGCACATAATTCTCTCCGTTAGTATCTATTCCATGAGTGTTGCGTGTCGTGAGCCAATCCAACGCTTTATTGAAAATTTCCTTTTTCCTGGGATGTTGGTTTTCACTATCGTTCTTCACACAAATCCTTATAGATCAGGCCTTATGTAATTCTGATAATAACAAACTCTCTGAGATAGCGAACTGACAAAAAACACACGGTTCCCCGGCACAACCTAACAGGTTCTGCTACAAAAGAGCAGCCTGCATAAGTTCTATAGATATCGGAAGCGGAGTTTCCTGCTTGCTCAATATCAAGATGTTGACAAGGTCCGTGATCTATGCTAATTTGTGTGCATAGAGGTGCTTATTCATCGGACTCTTCAGTGGGTCGCCCTTCGGCTTTCCAACCGCGGAATCCTCCGGTGAGCACTGATACGTTTTCGTAGCCCATGTTTCTTAACGTCTGTGCGGAGAGTGTCGCACGGGTGCCACCACCGCAATACGTCACGATATGTGTGTCTGCGTCAGGGGCGATCTCATCAATGTCAAGTTCAAGATAGCCGCGAGGTAGAGAAACTGCTTCCGGTAGGTGTGCCTTATCGTAGTCGGGTTCGTCGCGGACATCTAAGAGGATAATTGGCTCCGTAGTGTTCGTAAGTTCGGCAGGCGACATGTGTCCAACGTTTGCTTTTGCTTCAGCAACGAGTTGCTCGAGGGTTTTCAGTGGCATAATTTTCCTCCATTTTTTTTACGATTGGCTCTCTGGGCGAATTTTGAACGATGTTCAAAATTCGGTTAGTTGTGGGTTAGATAAAGTTTTTAGAACTATAGCACAAGGCAAGTCGCTATGTCAACTCATTTTTATTTCACAGTTACCAGAGGTATTCAGTTTTCCTGAGTTTTTATTTTCCGCTGATAGGCTATTCGTTGTAGGATTCCCATCGCGCAGCACTCCCGGTCGCGACACTTTTTCTAAAATTGACAAAACCGAAAACTGAATGGTTCTGCAGAAGTTACAGGCCAAATTGTGATGATAACGACATAGATTCTATAGGAGACGGAAAAATGGAATTGCTTAAAAAGTCGGTTCAATCTGTGCTTGAGAAAGAACGGATTGGGAGTCCAGTGTTCCTGCGGTGTGTTCTTCACATCGTGGATCAAGGCATGAATCTGCTGCCATCGGCGGCAGAAATGGCTGCGCTTGCAAACGGCTGGATGCCGTCTACCCCGGCGAGCGTCTATGCACAAGGCAATGCAGACGGAACGCAGGTTACGGTAATGATTCATTACGTCGCGGGACAGATGGCAGTGTTGAGTGTCAATCGAGTTGAGGTTGAGACTGCAGTTGACATTATGTTGGTTGGTAACAAGGGGGTTATCTACCACGAAACGCCGGTAGGTAGACACTATCTGAACGCTCTCGCACCAGAATTCGGCGAGGCAGATGGTGAACTGACAGATGCTATCGGGCAATCGCTTGAAAGTGGTCAGCCCATCACAGTGGAGGGTTAAACATGCAGCAGAACGGAAAATATGGGGTTCTCCTACTCGGTGGGAATCGCACGCATCAAGAGAATTATGCCTTGAGTTTTGCACAGGATGCACGCTGTCGGTTGATCGCGTTCGCTGATGAACCGAATGCGCCACCAGAACGGATCACGTTGGCGCGTTCGCTTGCTGAATCTTTGGGTTTGCCGTTTATCCCTGACCTCGACGCCGCATTGGCACGCGAGGATGTGCATATTGTGAGTCTCTGTACAGATGTGGAACGCCGCGGGCGTATAGGTGCGAAATGTGCCGAAGCCGGTAAGCACGTCTATCTCGATAAACCGATGGCACTCAACGCAGAAGATGCCGATAATATTGTTGAGGCTGTTGCGAAGAGTGGTGTACGGAGCCAGATGTTTAGCAATATTCACAGTGCTTGGGCACGCACCGTCCAGCAAGCATTGGCAAGTGAAAGCATCGGCGAACTTCAGGCAATTCATTGTGATGTGCTCTTCTCCAAGGGGCATCCTGGCACCGCGCCTGTCGGCGAAAAGAGAATCCAAAAACCCACGTTGGAACGTTATAGTTTCGTTGAGGCGAAACCTGAGATGTTCGATGTCGGGGTCTATGCGGTGTCTATGGTGAATTGGTTGACACAGAAACAGGTGCAACGTGTTTTCGGTGGGACGGCGAACTACTTCTTTAAGGAACATCGTGACTGTGGTCTTGAGGACTTCGGTGCTTTAGTCCTGACTTTAGAAGATGGAATTACAGCGACGATTGTTGGTGGACGTTACGGCTGGCAGAGCCATGCACAAGGTGGCATCCGAAAGGTGCAGCTCGTCGGCACTGAAGGTAGTCTGACCTTTGATGCTTCAGCGAATCGCTTGGAGGTTTTTGCGGCTGAACCGGCATTTGGCCCCCCTTCACCTCATCCGCTCGATCCGATGGGGATGTGGAGTAGTACGCAGTCTGAGATTCAGATGCCTCCGAAGCAACAGTGGATAGATGTGGGCAGTGATGATGACAGTGCGCGGGAATTCGGCGCGTTTATCGATTGTATTGAAAACGGGGTAGAGAGTGAAATGAACGCCGAATTTGCGGCTCATTCCGTGGAAATTATCTGTGCTGGGTATCGTTCGGCGGCAACAGGGGAGGTTATCGATCTCTAACACCGATGGCTTCAAGTTGGGCAATCTGTTTCATCCACGATTCTCGAATCTCAGGGGAGTAATCACCGGGGAGTAGGGATTTTCGCGTGCAGTTGACGAGAGCTTGTAAGGTTTGATAGCGTCGAATTGGACCGATGTTGGGTAGGATTCGGTCTTCCGTGACAGCAATGATTTCATCGAGCGTCAGTTTATCTTTTTTGATGAGACTGGCGGCTTCCAAGTCGGAACGTAGCGATGCGAAACTCGCCGCGGAATAGTCTTCAGTCAGTTTCACAAGTCGTTCGATGGCATCCTCGGAGAGGGGACCGGGAAGGACTTTGGCGATAGTCCATCGCAGGAACGCCTCGCGATCTTCGTCCTTCGGATCGAGTACTGGGATTACCATATCCCCGACCCTGCCTTCCCGCCGCAGATCGGGTGAAAGGTTATAGATACGGGCAGTCATCAGGAGCCAGGTGATATTGCCACGGAGTTGTGGATCTGACATCATCGCCTGTATCTTCCCTGTCAAACGCCGTTCCGTGCTATGCGCGTCCATCCCAACATCACCAAACTGGGTGTCCGCTTCATCAACAAAGATGAGCACCTTCACAAGAGCCGTCAGCAATCGCCGGAGTCGTTCAAAGATGACATCTGTCTGCCCGAACCACATACTCCGAATGTTCTTGAGGACAAGTACAGGGATGTCTAGTTCACCAGCGAGTCCCTCGAAAATGAACGTTTTTCCGCTACCAATGGGACCGCAGACGCTCATGCCGGGGATTGCATCGGGGCCGGTTGAAGCGATACGCGGAATCAATTGCGTCTTCAGAAAATCCACTAATTTTTGGTTGCCAACGATGTCCTTGAGGCTATGCGCGGGTTTTTTGAACTCTACAACATCTTCGCCTAACTGTCCTTGAATGAATTCGGACACTTTATTGATAACATCCCCGGGTTGCAATTTTTCACCCGAGTAACGCGCAGAAAGGAGCATCTGTCGCAGGGCTTGGATGGATAAGCCTGCTGTGAGCATCGCAAGTTGGACCTGTGTACCCCAAAGATTTAACGGTTTTTCCACCAGTTTCGGTGTATTGTTAAACCATGAAATAAAATGTTGGCGTTCCTTCATCTCCGGTGCAGGTATCTCAACCGTGATGACCTGTGGCATCCTTGTAATCCGAGAGTTCAAGAGGCTCGCTGATTCTGAAACGAAAATGACGGTGTCGTTACCTTCCATGAAACTGGAGTCCGAGATCCAGTCTTGAACGATGCTGACTCGGTGCCTGTCTTGTAGCGATAAACTCCGAATTTCGCCTTCCGGTAGCAACATGTCCGTTGCTTCAATCAGGATTATCAGTTTTTCCGAGAGTAGTTTTTCACCTTGCGCGCTGGCGGTGCGGGAGAGTAGACAAAACTGCCGTAGGAGTTCCAGTGCCAACGTCGGACTACCGATTGCATCGTTCATGTACTGCGTAAAAGAGGCATCTGTAGAGTCATCGGTTGCAGTAGATGTAGTGCGTTGTAGTGGACGAGGAAGGCTGGCGTTTGCATTTCTGTCGAGGTTTTCTTCTGTTGAACCTCGCCATAAATTGAACGCACGTTTAACTTTTTCGCGTTCAGACTCTTTGGCGAACCGGATGGGCCCATTGAGTTCGTAGACTATAAGAATGAATCCGGGAATGTCCCAGCTGCGGGTTAAAAAGGGAATGAGTGGAATATAATCCGTGCCATCTCCATCGCGTACGAAGAAGAGATCATGGATATTTCCAGATAAGATGAGGCTACGAGAGGTGCCCGAATTGATGAGCGTTCCGGCTTCTGTCCGGAAGGTATAGGTCGGACTTTTAACGGCTATGGCTCGTCGCCCCCTTCTGTTTAAGATGACACATCTGATAGTGAGATGACGCGTTTCTGTCGCGCGCTATACTGGCAGTTCAGAATCGGAGTCTGTTGTCCTTTTGGGGGTTTTCGTCTCTGTCTTTGCGTCAGTCTGCTGTGCTCCGAAAATTAAAGCATCAAATTCGTCATTGGTAGCAGAGGAACGCGCTGCGGTGAGGAATTCTTCCTCTTCGCTTTTTGAATCAGTTCCAGCTAATTCCTGTGCGACTTTAGAACGTGCTTTTGCCTTCTCACGGATTTCTCGCATGCGGGTCAATTCAGCAGAAGTGCCGTCCATGCTGATACCGGAGAGCATATCGGCGATCTCCTCTTGCTCTCGTGCAGTAATCAGGTCCGCAACTGCCTCAGACTGTTCAGACTTAATCTTATCTAAATCGCGGTGGAGACTGGTAATCTGAAGTTTGTGAGACTCTATATCAGCTTGGGCATTTTCAATCTCGTTTTCGAGTTCCGTAATTCGACCTGTTTTCTCTGTCAAGTTGGAATTGAAGTCTTGATAAGCAGTGACGCATCGCGTATATTCACCGTGCTGCTTGATTTCTTCTTGTGAGAGTCCATCGCCTTGTAATTGGGCAGCAGTCTGCTGTGCTTTGGCGATCGCTCCTGATTTTAGTTCTTCCAACCGTTCGACTTCGTCAGTGAGGCTTTTAACCGTAGATCTTTTCTGTTCAACGAGTGCGATAAGTTGCCCGATCGCTTGCTTATAGCGTTGGATATTCCCTTTTTTGTCGTTGATGACATCTTCGTAAGCCCCTCTGACAGCTTCGGGGTTTTCCATCATCCTATCTGCGGATTCGTGTGCCTTTCCTGTCAGTGTGTACCAGATAGCCTTAAAAAATCGTGTGAATCCATTGGCCATGTTATTTCTCCTGTTGAACGTGCGCATGAGAAGCGCGGTCTTCCTATATTGATTTGCGAACTGTATCGGTGTCTTCTGACGACTTTATATCGCGCCCAGACACGCATATTACGACATTCTAACATATTTTATCTCAAACTGCAAGAAAATTTTGCAGGTCGTAGGATGATTGATGGTAAATCCTAAAAATATATGAACGGTTTTCGTAGGAGTGTTTACGGGGATGTTTCCCAATTGCTTCAAGGCAACCTTTTTTGAAGAGAACCGGAGTCATTAGCAACTAAACCTGAAGAAAATGCTTTCCAATAGGAAGATATAGGCATTCAGTTTCCGTTCCTTGTGTTGGAGAACTGAATATGGCGAGCCATAGGTCGCTCCTACAGAAGAGGAATTCTGCTTGACACAGGGGCGATACCTCGGTAAAATAGACACTAAACATGATCGTCAATTTTTTAAAAGATGCCCATAAAACTTACGGTTCACAGGACATTTTCATATTGGCTATGGTTCATTGCATTCGGTATATTGGCACTGGTGCTTGCGAATGTTCCGTTGTTTAACATTCTTGCTTTTGAGTTTTGTGCTGTGATAGCACTTTGTATCTCTTTCGCGGGCGCGCACGTAACACTGACAGTTTTGAAACAGATGAAACGGCAGCCCGGTGCCCTTACCGGTACGCCTGGGCAGGTCGTCCTACGCTGTTTTTGTGAGGCGTTGATATTTAATGCAGGTTTATTGGGCTTACCGCTCGGTATTATTTTGCTGAATGCGTTTCGCGTTGAAAACTGTAACTTTGGTGAAGGTTTCCTCTTTTTTGGTATTTTACCTGTTATGAGTTGCGTGTACACAACGGCAGCAGGCGTATTTTTCGGGTTTTGGATGAATAGACGGTGGGTGGCCTATCTCGCCTATTTCGGCTATCTTTTAGTCTCTTATATCCCGGTGGTTGTTAATCTAATATTTCATCCACCCGTATTTGCGTATCACGCGACATTCGGGTACTTCCCGGGACCGATTTACGATTTTATCGTTCCAATAACGGGTACACTGTTGATAGCCCGCACGGAAACGCTGTTGTGGACGTTATTATTTTTGGGGCTTACTGTCAGTATTTGTGAGGTCAGCAGAGATACCGGATTGATGCCACAACTGAGGTGGCGTAGACTTTTCAGTCCACTGTCAAGACGTGTATGGTTATACCTGTTAATCATCGGTCTACTCGGTTTTCAGTTCTATGCGGGGGCTTTGGGAATACGTCCTACGCGCGATGATATTGCACGAGAACTCGGAGGCTTGCGTGAAACAGCCCATTTTGAAATCATCTATGCTCGCGAACTTGAAGCGGAGATTGATCGGATCGCTGAGGACTGCGAATTTCGTTATGCGCAATTGGCTACCTATCTTAAGCCTGAAGACACACCATTATCGCGGAAAGTCCGCGCGTATATCTATGCATCGCCTGGGCAGAAGAAGCAGTTGATTGGTGCAGGAAGCACATCTGTCGAGGATCCCTTTGGACACGGATTTCACATTCATGTCCAGGGTTTTCCGCATCCCGTCCTGAAACATGAATTAGCGCATGTCTTTACTGTGCCTTGGTCCCCATTGAAGGTGAGTTTGAAGGTAGGACTCCACGAAGGGATCGCTGTTGCCGCGGATTGGAGTGAAGACAGGCTTACAGGGCACCAGTGGGCAAAAGCGATGCATCAAATGGGAATTGCCCCGTCCTTATCGAGTATCATGGGGTTTGGGTTCTGGGGACATGCTGGTTCGCGGAGTTACCTGTTAGCTGGATCCTTCGTTCGATTTCTTGTTGATACCTACGGGATAGAAAAATTTAAGGGCGTTTTTCCGACGGGTAACTTTGTGAAACACTATGCGAAAGATTTGTCTTCACTGGAAGCGGAATGGATCGAATTTTTAGAGACTATTCCAGTCCGAGATAATGATACAACTTACGCTACATACCGTTTAAAGCGGCCAAGTGTTTTTGAACAGGTCTGTGCCCATGAGATGGCAGCATTGCGGAATGCTGCGTGGCAGGCATACTACCGCAGAGATTTTGCCACTGCCTCGGAAACTTTTGGAACAATGCTATCAGATGAACCTGACAACTTGCGGACGCTGCGAGGCTTAATGTACAGCGAATATCGAATGCGGAATTATGATAAGGCACTCTCGTTAGCAAATCGTATTGTCAGTGAGGAAGACACGAGATTCAGTCCGGAAGCGATGCTGTTAACAGGAGACATCTATTGGCGAAAAGGTGAGCATGAAGAGGCGATGGAGGTATACACGGCGATTGAAGTAGAGCATGAGGCAATTGATCAGGGACGTATCAAGCGAATTGCCGCATTCTCTTATCCAGATGTAACACCGGGGGACTGGAATGCCCAATTGAATGAAGCGATACGAGAGAATCGGTCTCTACGTGAATTGCTCCGTGTTGTGTTGGTTGAACGCATAGATTCTGCAGAAAAGATGGCATATCTATCGATGTGCATACAAGCAGAGCCAGATATGTGGTTAGCGTATCTCTTAGTCGGGGAATTACTTCACGGAGAAAAAGCATGGCAGAGCAGCAATCAATACCTTCGCAGTGCGGTAGCACTCATGGAAAAACCGAAAACCTCAGATGAGACACCACTGCTGGCACAATTGGCACCGCAGCAGTATCAAAGTCTTATATTGGATGTCAGGAGAACAATAGGTATTAATGCGTATCATCAAAAAGATTATAAAACTGCAATGGAGGTTTTTGAGATGATAATGAAAGATGAAACGTTGCCCGACGGTGTCACACTCAATGCAGAGGAATGGAAACAGAGGTGTCAGTGGGCACAATTGCATCGGCAAGATTCTATGAAACCATAGTTTTTTCCCATAGAGATTTTTGGAATATTGCGTATCTCTTGAAATTGCCCATCTGAGTGAAATAGACTTAAAATGGATTTGTATGTATTTTGATTCTTAAAACCAAAGGAGCCGCTATGAAACTTTTTGTGCCGGGAAGAATTTGCCTATTCGGTGAACACAGCGATTGGGCAGGAGGGCACCGACGAAGTAACGCTGAGCTTGAAAGGGGCTATACGGTAATTACCAGCACAAACCAAGGTGTCTACGCCGAGGTTAAACCGCATCCGAACCGTCTGATTTTAAAGACGACCCTCAGCGATGGCACACGACACGGTCCCTATAGCCTGCCTATGGAGCGAAGTGCTCTTCTCACTGAAGCTGAAAAAGGTGAGTTTTTTAGTTATGCGGCTGGTGTCGCCTATGAGATTTTAACAAACTATCGGGTGCAAGGATTGGAAATAGACAACTATCTCACTGATTTGCCTGTCAAAAAAGGGTTATCTTCGAGTGCCGCTATCAGTGTTCTGGTGGCGCGTGCCTTCAACCGGACCTATGACCTTAAATTAACAACGCGCGGAGAAATGGAGTACGCTTACCGAGGTGAAACGACAACACCTTCACGTTGTGGACGGATGGACCAAGGATGTGCCTACCAACGCCCTATTCTCATGACGTTTGACGGCGACCATATTGATGTAAAAGACTTCAGTGTGCCTCACGATATGTACCTTGTAAT
>RKRR01000063.1 GCA_007571305.1 Candidatus Poribacteria bacterium
CTGTAGCATAACCTGTTAGGTTGTGTCAGGAAACCTTGTGTGCCTTTTGGGCTTCTCCCTGTCACAAAGCGGCCTGTGGTCAAAATTGCGTAAGTCCTGGATTAATTTGAACGCGATCTAAGATCAGGAATTCATAAAGGACAGAACAATTATGACGCAGTTTCTTGAGAAAGTGCTCACCGAGGTTTATAAACTACCCCCAGAAAAACAGGATGCCATTGCCACTGTGATTCTTGAAGAATTAGAAGATGAGCAGTTATGGGACAAAGTTTTTGCCGAATCGCAAGATGAACTTGCCCAACTTGCGCGTAAAGTCCGGACAGATATTAAAGCAGGGCGCATCAAAAAGATGGGAATTGACGGGCTGTGAACTCATACCTAACAGAGGATTTTCTTGCGTGTTTTCGACAACTACCTGAGAATGTGAAAGAAAAAGCGCGTAGGAGCTATCGCTTTTGGTGCCAAAACCCTAATCATCCAAGTTTGCGGTTCAAGCGAGTACATACCAGGGAACCAATTTATTCGGTCCGAGTTGGAGCTGGTTGGCGTGTTTTGGGCTTGCAGGAAAATAATGCCATTTATTGGTTTTGGATGGGCACTCATACCGAGTATGAGCGATTACTTAGTCAACTCTGATGTTTAAACTTGCGTTGTATCGAATGTGGATGATACAAAGGAGGAATTCCTGATGCAACATTCGAGTTGGACACATACTGATTCTCAAGAAGCCAAACATATCTGGAAGAGATACCAAAAACAGCACAATCTGTCGGACCGAATTGGGCAAACAGTAGGCATTGATCCGAAGAGCAAACGAATTTGGTTTGGTCCCTCAAATTCAAGAGATTGTCCTGCAAAGGAACTCCGAAGGCATGGATTCTCCGCTCTTTTTTCAATGTGTCGGTTCCAAAACTTATTTCCGCAAAGGAGGACAGTTGAGTTGGAAAGGGTTTTTACATCATAGCCCTATTACGCATTGCAAATCTGAAGAAGTTTAGAAATAAAAATTTCACACAGTTTCTTAGGACTGCCATGAAAAACAAATACTCGCTCGTTGACTGTAAATGTCCAAGTCCTATGACCTCTGACATGGTTCATTGGTTTCTCAATCTCTTTGATGAACTCGATATTACAGTTTGGATTGACGGTGGTTGGGGCATTGATGCTCTATTAGGTGAATGCACTCGAGAGCATCAAGATCTGGACATCATGATCTCATGGGAAGATTCAGTAATACTCACCGGAGCACTTTTCACGCGCGGTTTTGTTGACATTCATACCGATGACCGTAAGGATCGAAACTTTGTGATGGGACATCGATTGCACGGTATGATAGACTTCCATGTCATCGAACTTACCGAAGGCGGCGGCGCGATCTACGGTCCCGGTGAGATTGATTGGGTTATCACCGAATCGGAGTTGAACGCTGTGGGTTTCATAGGAGGGCGACAAGTTCGGTGTTTATCAGTGGACTACCAAGTCCGTTCACACGCTGGCTACATATTACAAGATACGGACTTTGCTGATCTACGTGCCTTGCATGAGAAATACGGGGTTGGGTTGCTCCCTGCACAAATTAGTGAGCTCTCATCTAATGCTTCCAGAAAAGGGTAACAATACCAGCGATCATCAAAGCGATAGACCACAACAGATCCAGATTAAACCACGCTTTACGGAGCAGCGCAAGTCCTACGACCTCGTAGACGACAATTGCTACAACCCCCATCACGACGAAAAAACTAAGCGTATGCACGCCGACTGCTGACAATAATATTGTCGCGTTCTGTGCCATGCTTGCAGGGGCGTGGTGCATGTGGGCGGATGCCTCGGCAGCGGGTGTGCGTAACAGAAGCGGTGCCAGCATCAAACCCGCCCCGTGGGCGGATGCCATTAGGAATGACCAAATCGTTAAGTCTTTGAAGTTAACACGCATCCCGACCCACTTCGGATGCCGAGCTCGGAAAAACTTGTACACACCGAAACCGAATAACACAGCTGCACAAGCGATACGAAGGACTCCCTCCGGGAGTTGTTGCTGTGCCAAAGCGATGACGAAAACCACGACTGCGATGGATATCGCGTGTCCGAGTGCCATTGGAAAAAGGGCACCGATAACCGCGCTTCTCCGTTTTTCCTGCATCCCCAACGCGACTGCAAAAAGCCATCCCATTCCCGGATTAATACCGTGAAATACGCCGAGAAAGGTGTAACTTAACCATGAAACAGTATCCATAAAAATATCTTTCCACTCATAATATGAGGGTGCTGCAAGAGAACTTGTGCACCCTCTTTTAGACGCGTATTTAATGGCATGCACGTTTTGAAATTCAAAAATGCCATTAATTCTTAAGGATAACAGAAAGTATCAGAGGAGCTATCGCCACCTTGCAAGCGAATCTGATGGGCGCGACCGTCGCCGAAACCTACGAAGAAGTCAGGGTCCAATTCCAGTCCGCCGTCCGGATTCACATCCGCCTTCACCATCCATCCGTTCGCGCCCTCTGGATAGAACTGATTATCCCAGGCGACGTAGAGAGAATTCGTGAAATAGAGGCGTTTGCCATCACGACTCAATTCAACCATCTGGGGGCCGCCACTTACGGGTCCAGCAGCCGGGTGTGGATGCGATTTGGTAATCCCGCCGATTTCGAGAGTCTCTGTATGTTTGGGATTAAACGGGTCAGATACATCGTATTGCAACATCTCTCCAGTTCCCCAGCAAGAGACATACAAAAACCGGTCATCCAGCGAGAGGATGTGATCGGTGACAAGCGGTGGTATCATCCCGATGTCTTTCAAGGCAGGCGGTAAATCATCAGGATTTTCAGGTGCCTGTGCGGGAATATCAATAATCTTTTGAATACCCCAATCGTCGCCATCTTTGTACCACGTCCAAATCGAGCTGGAGAGGTCATTCATATTCAGCACGGCATTGACGAACCCATAGGCTTTGGTGGGATCATGCGCGGGTCGCAGCTCTAAGATCATTTGGTAATCATCGCCCAAATCCAAGGTCTGGATGTTCTTCCGGTGTCGGATATCCCAAATATGGATTTTATGTCCGAACTTGCGCGCCCCTAAGTCTTCGAGGCTGACTCCATTTTCAATCATCGCAGGATATCCCCATTCACTGGTAACTGCGATGTCATACCCCAAGTGCCACCAAAAGTCATAAGAGAGGGATTGAGGACCGCGTTCCACTTCCCACTGCCCAAGAATATTGAAGTTGTAGTGATCCATGAGGAAAACACCACCAGGTCCTTCCTCCGAACCGGCTGATGCCAACGCACTCACATAGATGCCTTCAGGACCACAATGTACTGTATGCGGACGGGTATATCCGGATCGATCTTCAACTTCATCAGCTGTCAGAGTCTTAACGAGCTCGGGTGACTTAGGGTCGGATTTGGTATCAAGGATATAGATATGAGACCCTCGCAATGCGGGCACGACGAGGTAGCGGCGTTCTACATACGGGTGCGGGGCATACGGACAGAGGGCAGCACTACAGGCGTTCCAACCAAAGTGGTGGATTTCGTCGCGAACGCCAAGCTCCAACTTATTAATAATCTGTCCATAGGTATCAGACGCTTTGTTGAGGTCCACAACACACATAGCGTCAGGTTTACCGTCATCACGAGGCGCAGCGACATAAGCGAGTTCTTCAATAGGGGCTTCTATCGCCATTTTGGGTGAAGGGTAAAAAGTGGGGTCAGGTTTCCACTGTTGTAACAAAGTTATTACTCCTTTTTAAGAGTTGTCGGTTATCGGTTATCAGTTGTCGGCGAAGGAGATTATTTACTTCCTCACTTTAACTGACGGTTATTCTGCGTCGTCTTGCGCCCGGTCGAGCCAGCCCGGCAACTTGATGTCTTCGGATAGGTTCCACGCAGTCAAATAGAGCGAAGCTGTCCAACGCACGGATTCACGCGCTCTATCATTCGTAAAATCGACCAATGCAGGTGTCGGGGCTTTTAGGTTTTGCCAGTCCCCGGCAATCTCGTAAACGCTGTCTACTAAACTGAATCCCGATTTAACCTGTTCTATTATCGCTGGCATTAAATCGCCAACGGCTTCAACTTTTTGTGCTTTCGCGAGCTCTGTCGGATCCAGTTTCAACATTTCAATTGCTGAATCGACTTTTTCATGGATACCAGCATGCAGACGTGTTCCGTCCTCTTGCCGAATTCCGTCAAAATGAATCGTTAGGTGCAAGGGTTGACACATATCTTGGGCATAGTGTGCAAGGAAGCCTGCGTAGAGAAAGCATTTATGCTGAATCATCGGATTATCGGGCCATTTGCGGTACTCGGCGAAAGCGACGGCAAGCCGTTCTGTCCATTCCGCAAGGGCATAGGGCAGTGTACCAACGGCTCGCGGCGCAAGCCCTAATTCTGCGCACAACTTAATGTGTGCGTCGCGTCCGTCTGGAATCGGGTGCTCTTTGAGTAGCTCTACATCAATGTAATGTTCACCGTATTCAGCCTGCTGTGCATGCGGTGTGCCCCGTTCCTTGGATATATCTGGGTCGTAGACACAGTGGGCGACCATTTTTTCAGCGGATCGAAAAAATTCAGGCATCTCTTCGGGAAGTGCTTTGACGGATGCCTGCGTTAGGATATCATGTCCACCTCCCCACCATCCCCATGCCGGTGTGGTAAGGAGTATCGAAAAGAGGATAAGGGTGTTATAGAAACGTTTCATATTTTAATTTTACCTTGCGGTTCGTTCAGGTGAATAATTAAATAACGTTAATAGACGTATATCCGCCTGCGCCGTTGTTTCCGGCTACAATTACCGCTAAAACTGCACAATCTAACAGATTGCGCGACAAACTCTCAAAAGGCTGCGCGTAATGGAATGGAACGCAGCTCAGGAGACCATGAATTAAAAACCTTATGTTAACCCAAGTTGCTACTCACAAGATTTTAGGCATCCTGTCCCATTTTTCATTTCGTAGCGTAGGAGACCGTGGGTCTCCTGTGTGCTTAAGATGCACACCCTAACAGGTTATGCGACAAACTGGCAACTTGGTTTATGTTAGCCTGCCGCCAGATATTCTGCGGGACTGGTTTCCTGCCACTGGAACTGCAGTTCAGCGGTTTCATGAGGCTTAAATGATGCCGCGACTGTCTCTACGGCGGGTCCGACGATGTCAATCTTGTCAAGGTCTGCGATACCGTATCCCAACTCATTTGCGTAATGAAACAACCCAATCTCCAACGGCTCGAATCCCATCGCTTTTGTCGTGACTGCATCAGCGGCGAACACATCGTCACTCACAATCGCGATTCCGAGTGGAACAGAGTCGGTGCCGCCAGGTCCGTTGCCTTGTAACCCAACAGTGCCATCAACAATAGCGATGTCAGGCTTAAGATGACGTGAGAGGCGAAGTAGGTTGATATTGAGTGTCTGCGCTTCGCGGGGAAGCACTCTGTCTGCGTGACTGTGGTAGCCATGCATTTTAATCCGGTCTTCCTTGTGCAGGGTGCCCATAATCATATTCTTCATTGCGAGTGTTACGACTCCTGCATCATGTGTTTTCGCGATAGCAACAGAAATAGTGCAGGGGCAATCCATGACTATCTTCGGCATCCTCACGGTATCTTCATTACGTTCAGCAAGAAAGACTGTGGTTTCTACCCATTCGGTTTCCTGATGCAAATCCACGAGCCGGATCGGGAGATCGTATTCGGCTTGGAGTGCTTCATAACCAAAAACCTGGAATGCCTCGCCGGAGAACGCTTCATTGGCACCTTCGGCAACAATTATCTCTTTTGGCGGCTGCGGTGTACTCAGCAGAAAATCAAGTGCTCCCCGTATCGCATCGACGTGCGACGAAGCGAGTTGATTCGTGCTGGAGAGAAAATTCGGCTTTAACAGTACCTGCTCACGGACTTTCGGCGCGAGTTCATCCCGTATATTGTCCAACGCCTCAAAAACGTTGGAGCGTCGCCTGCCAGTCTTGGCAAGCCCAACTTTCGTACCCATCTGTCCCTCCTTACCTATTGTGAGTGCTCCTAATCTTTCCTGATTTCCTATAGCCATATCGAAAATACGATTTGATGACAGAAGATCGGAACAAAAATCCGATCGTTAAAAAATTTTAATCAAGAATTTGCCTTAGAAATCCCCCATGTTCTTCTAAGAGTATGTTCGCGTCCGTCGGATTCAGTTCTTTCATAAGCATTACGATGGCGAGTTTAGCGCGACCACCTGCACGTGTTAACGCCTCCTCAGCCACTTTGGTATCAACCCCAGTGATGAATTGGACAATTCGGATGCTCCGCGCGACCAGTTTCGTGTTAGATGCGTGTACATCTATCATCAGATTGTTATAGACCTTCCCCAATTTGATCATAGAAACGGTCGTTAGCATGTTCAGAACCAGTTTTGTGGCTGTTCCTGCTTTCAATCGTGTTGAACCAGCGATGATCTCAGGTCCAACAATTGGTGTGATGAAATGCGTTACCCATCCTTTCAATTGCTCAGGCGGTGGAACACAGCAAAAAAATATTGTTGTCGCACCAATGGTGTGGGCTTCTCTCAAAGCCCCTATGACATAAGGTGTCCGTCCACTACTTGCGATGCCAATGAGCACATCTTGTGCTGTGAGTTGTTGCTCTCGGACAGCGAATGCCCCCCTTTCTGGCTTATCCTCTTCACCTTCCGCCGAGCGACGTAGGGCAACGTCCCCACCGGCAATTATTCCTTGGACCATTTCCGGGGGCGTGCTAAAAGTCGGTGGGCATTCGGAGGCATCCAAAACTCCAAGTCTACCGCTCGTGCCCGCGCCGACATAAAAGAGTCTACCACCGGCGCGAAAGGCAGCAACACATAATTCAATCGCGTGAGCAATCGCTTCGGATTCTGCTTCTACTGCCTTAATCGCTTTCCGATCTTCTTCGTGAAAAATCTGGACGATTTCTGACGTTGACTTCAGATCAATGTCAACGGAATTTAGATTCTGTTGTTCCGTTGTGAACTGCATGCATCCCTTTGCTGGTGATACCATCGGACTATAAACTCGCTCGCGCTAACAACATAGCACCATACGCAGGCTCATGTTTTGGGAGTTGCACTGATGCCTCTGGTTGCTCCCTCGAGAACCGGTGGCGGAGTTTGTCGGCGAACATCGTTTGATAGATGAGATTTCCACCACTGAGAACAATATCAAATGGCTCTGTGAATTCCAACTGTTCAATTACGCTGATTGCGGCACAAACGAGTTCATCAGCTGCTTCGTCAACAATACATTCCGCGACCCCATCCGCTGTCATGGCAGTATCAAACACCACCTTTGCTAACTGAGCAATCGTATCTCGACTCGCGGCGTGCACCCAGCGAATCAGTTCGCCCGGTTCGTTCAACTCAAGTTTATTGAGAATTCGATCTGTCAATTCGGTTCGATCGCCTCTACCGTCAACAGCACGGGCAACAGCTCGGAGTCCTTGTATGGCGATATCGTAGCCGCTCCCTTCGTCTCCGAGTAGATACCCCCAGCCGCTCGCGCGTGCTTCTCTGCCATTGGTATTGATGCCGTAGACAATCGCGCCCGTTCCAGAGATGACAATGACACCTTCCTGTTTCTCCGTGCCACCAACGAGAGCGATATGTGCATCGTGGGTCAATATCCGATTCTGACAGATGCCAAGTTCATCACAAATTTTTCCAATCACTTCTCGGTCTGCAGACCGTCCCAAACCAGCCATGCCCAAACAGAGCCGGGCAGCACTTGTTGGTGGAATATCCGCTTTTTCGTAAAGTTCCTCGACGATGCTCCCCAAAACTGTCTGCGTTTTTGCCTCGCCAACGACGTGATAGTTTGCTGGTCCCGATTGCACTCGTGCGAGATGTTGTCCCGTTGCTGTCGCCAGGATACCGATCGTTTTTGTCCCACCGCCATCGATTCCGATAATGTACATGATACTTTGGAATCACACCCCTACAAAAACTTGACAATTCGGCTTATATCCTCTATAATGTAGTCTACACGATTTAGCAAATAGTTGCAATAAAAATTTAATTCAGTAGGTGCCTCAAAATGCGGAAAAAAAACTATATCGCACTCATGGTTTTATGTGCGAGTTTTGTGTATCTCGGTTGTTCCCAAGATACGGTTCAATTTGAATGGCGACAACTTGAAAGCGGGACGGGTGAACATCTTTACGGCATCCATTTTATAGACACGAAACGCGGGTGGGCAGTCGGCACTGATGGAACAGTTCTATCTACAGTTGACGGTGGATCCTCTTGGAAAACGACTTCGATCTCAAAAGACACACTGACGCATGTTAATTTCGCGACCCCAAACAATGGCTGGACCGTCAGCATTGGACAGGTACATTATACGGGCAGTGGGGGTGCTTCGTGGAACTTGCAACATCAAGCACGTGGTACCGGTAAGACCCCGCCTGGCATCTTGGATCTTCATTTTGTCGATACGATGCATGGTTGGGCAGTTGGCGGAAAGGGGACTGTGCTCAAAACAGAGAATGGAGGGAGTCGTTGGGAGAGCCAAAGAGATCTGTCGAATAAACATTTATGGGGTGTGCATTTCGTCGATCCAGCCCACGGATGGATTGTAGGGGAGGAGGGTGAAATCCTCCATACCCAAGATGGTGGAAAACGATGGGTTCAACAGAGAAGTAATGTCGAGCAACATCTATTCTCTGTCTATTTTGCGAATCTGACGCATGGGTGGATTGTTGGAACGAACGGATTGATTCTCCATACGCAAGATGGTGGAATGACGTGGGGTCGGCAAAGAACGCCTATGAATCTAAACCTACGAGATGTGGCATTTCGTGACGAAAAACGCGGATGGGCAGTCGGCGAAAGAGGACTCATCCTCCATACAATAGACGGCGGCAACACGTGGAATCGCTATCCGACACCTGCTCAGTATAACTTGCAGGATATCCATATCGACAAAAACGCCGGTTGGATCGTTGGTGCAAAGGGAACTATTCTGCGAAGTTATTAGAAGTCAAGACGCTAATGAAGATGAAGAATTAATTTGTCTATGAAACCGACCCGTCCCGATTTTACACGAAACACTCCTCACGAATCTGATACGGAACGTTGGTGTAGACGCGATAAATGACACGCCCTGAAAAATCCAACATATCTTTCATTCGGCCGTGAATTGCTGGATGCGATATACGTTGCAAAACTGAACCACGTGCAACCCATTCGGTTTCTAAACTCTCGTTACTCGTTCTTAATTCACCGCCGACGTAATCTCCTAAGAAACCAAACATTAATTTCGTAGGTGGCTTGATGTTTGAGTAGACACCGACCAGCGATCCAATTGCGGTAGTGATGCCAGTCTCCTCTTGAATTTCGCGATGCAATGCTTCAATAAGGTCTTCACCCTCTTCAACTTGACCCCCCGGAAACTCCCACCCGCGCCGTGGACTCCGTATGAGCAAAATTTTACCATCAGGATGACTTATCAAGCCAGAAACCGCAACGATGTGTTTTGGATGAATCATTAATCCCCTCTTTTGCTGACATTAAAAGAGGTTTGATGTCCACAGCTTAGACACCTATTGCATACCCATCGCGCCGTGGATCAGCACCACCCATAAAACTTCCTTCTTCAGGATCAAAAGCGATACCGTGTCCACCACCGACAGTTGCTGTCCAATCAGGCAACACTTCTACTTCATGTCCGCGTGCTTCCAATGCGGCACGGACAGCGACAGGAATACGTCCTTCCATGCTGACATGTGTTCCCGGATTTACCAAACGGACGCGTGGTGCTTCAATTGCCGCTTGCACGTTCATCCCGTGTTCAATGAGATTCAATACCATCTGTAGTGTCGTCTGAAGGATACCATGGCTTCCCGGTGTGCCAATCGCAGCGAACGGGTTTCCGTCCTTCCAGACTTGACAGGGAGACATACACATCTCTATCCGCTTATGCGGTCCAACTGCATTTGGGCTCTCTGGGATTCTGTCGAACCAGTTCATGAAATTGTTGAGAAACATTCCTGTTGAACCGAGAATTACGCCTGAGCCGAAAGGTTGTCCGAGGCTCTGCGTTACAGCGACGATATTGCCTTCCGCGTCAGCAGTGTCAAAGTGGGTCGTACACTCAGTTGTCCAGTCGTCAGCTACGATCTCACCGGGGAGTTTGTCCTTTGACCAACGCTCACCGCCGCTGACTGCTGCTTGTTCGCCGATGCGTTCGCGCTGTGCTCGCGCGTAATCTTTGGAGAGTAAACGTTCAATTGGTGGGTTTGGACGTGGGGCATACTCGGCTCTATCCGCGCTCGCTAACTTAATTGCTTCAATCAGCAGGTGTAAGTATTCTGGAGTGTTGTGTCCGAGTTCACCGAGGGCATCCTCTTCCAAAATATTCAGTGTCTCTAAGTACTGAAAGCCGGAACACGGCGGGGGTGGACAGTAGACTTCATAGTCTTTGTATGTAACGGAGATGGGTTCCTGCCACTCTACCTCAAAATCAGTTAAATCCTTTTCGGTAATCAGTCCATGCGTTTCTTCGGAAAAACGGACGATCTCTTTCGCAATGTCGCCGCGGTAAAATGCCTCTGCACCACCTTCGGCGACCTGTCGGAATGTGTTCGCCAAATCCTTTTGCACCAAAACTTCGCCGGGGTGTGGCGTTCTCCCTCGTGAGGCGATAACCTCTTCTGCTCTTTCGGAGAAGTAGGGACGTGCCCCTGCGATGAATTCCGCATTCTTGACGGTGACGGCGTACCCGTTTTCTGCCAATTCAATCGCCGGTGTGAAAATGTCCGAGTGATCCATACTTCCGTAGCGTTCCAAGAGGGCAAGCCATCCTCCACATCCACCGGGGACCATACCCGCACGAATGCCAATCTGTTGGCTTTCGAGTGTTGGATAGACATCTAGTGTTGCCGCGTAAGGTGCAGTACCCAAATAATCTATCACACGATGTGCTTTTTCCTTCGCACTATAAAGCAACATGTACCCGTTGCCAGCAATACCTGACATATAGGGTTCAACTACGTTGAGTGTTGAAGCGACTGCAACTGCCGCGTCAAATGCATTACCGCCAGCCAGCAACATGCGTGCACCAGCAAGACTCGCAAGTGGGTGTGCACTTGTCACCATACCGCGTGTACCCGTTACAGTAGATCGGTGTGTTGTACCATAAGATGGGAATGCCATGCGTATCTCCTCGTTCTTTTTTCTACTAAGTTTTAACTCGCCAATTTCGTTAAAAGCCTCCGAAATCGATACCATCGCAATTGCCATACCAACTTTTTCTGAACAATGCGATGCACAAAAAGTTGTTGACCCTCTAATTCAAGCACAGGAATCAGATGTTTATATTTCGTGAATAATCCCAGATGTTTGGTGATGTCGATTTCTTCAATCGCAACATAGGATGCCTTCGCACTGATTTCTTGGAGTGATCTCTTTGCTTCGTTACAGAGCAGACAATCGGGTTTTGTATAGAACTGGAGTTGAATCGGTTTGGTTTTCAACTTTTTTAATTACGTACCTCTGGTCTACCGCCCACTTCAGCGGAAGAGCACAATTATGATGATCGTAATTGCTTGATTTCCGATTTTTGGGCGGATTTCCAGTTACGTTCCGTCAAAATTGAAGACTATGCCGTGTAGCAAAAGAAGTTTCCATACTTTAGAGTTTAGCACAAGCCGTCAAAAATCGCATTCACTTTTTGGGTGAACTGATGTGAATTGTATGATAGAATTCAATTCCCGCAACGCCTATCTTATGTAAATGGAATTTTCAAAGATGATACTATCTAAGCCAGGTTGCCACCTTTGTAGCATCACCTGTTAGGTTGTGCATCTTCAGGCGCAGGAGACCAACAGTTTCCTACGCTATGAAATGCTGCAGATCCTGAACGTTTTCACTGAAAAATAGCAGATGCATCTCTAAAATTGTGTCCGTAGCAACTTGGGTTATCTAAGGAGAAAAGACGTGAAATTGAGACTCGCACAATACGGTATTTCCCACGACCATGCTTCGGGGAAAGCCCGTGTGATGAAGGAAAGTGATGAAATTGAATTCGCTGGTGTTTTTGAGCCATCGCCAGAAGTCCGAAATACCCTTGGTCAAAGTCCGGTCTATGAAGGCATTCACTGGTTTACGTCGAAAGAAGAAATGCTTGAGGACGAAACCATCGTTGCGATCGCGGCTCAGGGACGGGTATCGCAGAATCTCACCTTTGCACGGGAGATTCTTGAGCACGACAAGCACGTCTGGTTTGATAAACCTGCTGGTGATAACCTTGATACGTTTCGAGAAGTTTTGGACATTGCACAAGACAGAAATTTGCTTATTCAACTCGGTTATATGTTCCGATACAATGCTGGCTTTCAGTTTATCCTTGACTGGGCGAACTCCGGCAAACTCGGTGACATCTTTTCTGTTCGGGCACGCATCTCGTCAGGACCTTCAAGCGATGCCCATTGGCAACGTTGGGACTCACTCGGTGAACACTCAGGGGGCATTATGTTCATCCTCGCCTGTCATCTCACCGATATTATCGTTGCATTGTTAGGACAACCCACACGGGTGACACCATTTTCAAGGCACGATGGACATGACGTGCCCTGGTATCGAAATAATACAGCGGCGGTATTTGAATATCCGAGAGCATTAGCGATTCTGGAATCAACAGCATTAGAGGTAGATTCGGGTAAATCGAGACGATTGGAAGTCTATGGAACACGCGGGAGCGCGATTCTTGAACCGCTTGAACCTCCGACGTTGCAGTTGTGTCTTGATGAGGCACGGGACGGATACGCGAAAGGCTGGCAGATAGTCCCTGTGGAGCCGCGACCGCGTTACGTCGAAAGTCTTCGAGCGTTTGTTGCTGATATTCGGGGCGAAAAATGCCCGGACCGTTCGCTCAATCACGAGTTCACAGTTCAGGAAACGGTACTACGGGCAGCAGGGCTGCGTTGACTTCCTCAATTCTACACATAGCGTTCAGAATACTCCTTAACCAAATCACTTTTTCTAAATCCAGGAATGGCTGTTGCGCATCTGTGCGCCAACCCGTTGTAATCGATAACTAATAAGCGTTTCAAAATAACATCATCCTTCGCCTTTAGCAATATCCACTGTTTATGTTTCTCACAATGCTGAGCTTCGGTTTCCCTTCTGGAATAGTCCTGCCACCCCTGAGCAGGGACAGCGAAATCAAAATCGTTTTCAAATACCTTTAGTGCTTCAGGCGTATTATTATATTGCCACATTTGAAAATCCTTATGGTAAATAGGCAATGCTTTGGATTCCCTCATATCTTCACACGAACATGGTGAACGAGTCCATATCTGAAATTCAGTATTTACCGAGTACGTTTTTCCATCATCAAGTTCAAAGGATTCTTTAGGCAATTCTAATTGACTGATGAATTTCATTCTGGAATCTAATTTTTTATGTATCATGAACTTTCGAAAAAGGACAGGTACGATAAATGCTACGGTTTCAGCGAAATAGGCGGAATGATTGAAAAATGCTACCGCTAGATTACCTCTTTTGCCAAATGGTGGGTTACCAACAACTATTGTCCTATGTGCTTCAAACTCAATTTTTAGGGTTTTCAGAAAATCTTGTCCTTTAACACCCTCACACTTCGGCTCTAAATCCATGCCAATGCGTCTTTGTTCAGGCATGAGTTTGTAGAATGCCCCTTTTCCTGCAGAAGGTTCCAAAAAGAATAATTCATTTATATTTTTCTCTATCCGGGAAATAGTGCTAACAAGATGATCCCAACATAATTTCGCGATGGTTTCTTTTGTGTAAAATTGATCCAGAGGATTTAGCATAGTATTCGCTATTTGGTATATTCAGTCTGAAGGAGGAAGTTTTGATATGCAGTTTTTGGAAATTATAGTAGCTTCCGTAATTATTGATACACTCGTATTGTCTTGTGAACTCTGAAGTTATATGTCCACAAGAGACCAATGGTCTCCTATGCTACAAGTGTGAACCTGTTTTCGGATTTTACCATAACCTACTATTTACTGAGGCGTGTCCTCCTTGATGCAACTCCCTTAAAAAAGTGAGGCAGTCGCGCGTCAAGGAGGTTTTTTTGCAAGGCTGGTTACGCGAATCTAACGCCTAATTTTACATTCTCGCCCGGATGTGTCGCGATTTTTGGATACTCTACCAACAGATCATCAAAATCGACAATAGGATGAATAACCGGTTCGGATTTCAGGCTGCCATCACAAAGCAGTCGCCAACTGATTTCAAAGAGCCTGCCTTCATTCCAATTGGGATACTCAGGATTCGGTTCACTACAGGCGCGTGAAAAGATTATAGTCGGTCGATTGAAATGCGCTTCGGCACCAAGATCTAATCCTGCGGGATAGGTTCCGGGCCACGCTCCAGCAACGACCGTCCCTAAATACGTCACGCCACGGATAGCGGCTTGTAGTGCTGTCCAATGCCCACTATATTCAATGCAAACATCAGCCCCACGTTTATTGGTTGCTTTTTTTATCTCTAAGCCGGCATCATCTGTTGTAGGGTCAATAACAATATCAGCACCGCATTCGAGGGCTACATTGCGGCGTAACTCAAGTGGATCAACACCAATGACAGGGTAGGCACCCGCCAATTTGGCGAGCTGCAGTGCCATCAATCCGATTCCACCCATTCCAAAGACTGCCACGGCATCTCCAATGCGGACATTACCGTCACGCACGGCGCCTAAAGCAAAGTCTGTTGGATCCAGACAGACAGCTGCTTGCCACGGCACACCATCAGGGAGTTTTCGGGTACCGGATGCGTTCCAAACCTGTTCTTCGCGGAAGGAACTGTGCCGAAAAACCCGATCTCCAACCTCAATGTCAGTAACGTCTGCTCCAATTTCAGTTACTTCGCCAACACACATATTTCCAAGTCCTGAGGGATAGTTCACCATCCCACCGGAACCGTCTGCTCGAAAGATTTTATATTCGCCATCGTAGCTGCCGCGGGGACCTGCATAGCCCTTATATGATGCCATCTCTGAACCGTGCTTGGCGGCACCAAACTGGCTCTTGACCCGAATTTCATTCGCTTGCAGTGGTTGCTGGCTCTCATATTCTCGGAAAGCGACTTGCTCTTGTGCTGGGGCAATGAGTTCTCTTGGCATATTGATTAATTTCCTTTTTTAGTTTTCCTTGCGGTTCGGTGAGGTGGGTTGAAGGTTCAATCTCTTTCCCGTATATCCGCACTCCACTTCGTTATGTGCTGCTGAGACTAGTTAAGAAGCTGCCCGTAATACTGTCCTGCAGGTGTCCTCTATAGGAAACCGATGCAAGGAGGACAGCCCAAGTGCTCATAAATTAAAAAAAATCAGTCGGCAATCGCTTGGTAACTGAGGATACGAATTCTCTCTCCGAGATCCAAGCCGCCGCTGGGATGCAATTGGCACATGAAAATGCCAATCATTTGCTCTTGAGGGTCAATGAAGAAATTGGTAAAGAAGAAACCGCCCCAGCCATACCTCCCAACTGATCCGACCTCCCTAAGGTCCGATTCGTCTCGGACAAGACCAAAACCCAAACCGAATCCAGAGTCGACATCCATGTTGGCGAGTTGATCCATAGTCATCAACGCAACGGTTTTTCGGCTCAACAATCGGACACCGTTAAATTTTCCACCGTTGAGCATCATTTGCGCAAATCGGAAATAATCAGAAACAGTGGATACTAACCCGCCCCCGCCGGAGAAATAAGTTCGCGGCCCATTGTAGGGATAGTCAGTTGAATAGATCAGCGAACCGTCTACTGTCGGTTCTTGAGACTTTCGCGTTATCGGTCCATCTTTGGTGCGTTCATACACTGTTGCGAGTCGTTCGCGTTTGGCTTCAGGGAGAAAAAAATGGGTGTCCTTCATCCCAAGCGGTTTAAAAATACGCTCAGAGAAAAATTCATCCAGCGACATCCCGGACACGACTTCGACGAGGTAACCGAGCAGGTCTATTGATAGTCCGTACTCATATTGGGTACCCGGGTGATTCAACAACGGAATAGTCGCCAAGACTTTCATTTTCTCATCGAGGGTGCTCTCATCCTGAAGAAGCCCATGGGTGATATCCGCAGCGGCGTATTTCGGACCTAAGCGTTCATTCCAGTGATAAGTGAGACCGGAGGTGTGGGTAAGCAGGTTCCAAATTGTAATTTGATCTGTTGCTGGAGTAGGTTCAGCTGAATCTTTGTCAGATTCCGGTGGCAACACGAGCATTTCCTTGAACGCTGGAATGAACTTCGAGACCGGCTCATGCAACCGAAAATGCCCTTCTTCATAGAGCATCATGACAGCGACACTTGTGATCCGCTTCGTCATTGACGCGATACGGAAAATGGTATCGGGTGTCATCGGTTTTCCTGCTTCGACATCCATCATACCGTAAGTTCCGAGATGTGCGATCTTCCCGTGCCGTGCAAGCAATGTAACGCCGCCAGCGATTTTTTGCCGCTCGACGTGCATTTCCATTACTTTATCGATTCTTGAGAGTCGTTCGGTAGAAAGCCCAAGTGCTTCAGGTTCCACCATAGGGAGTTCATGACCAAAGGCAGATACCGTCAGAGCCAACAAGAACGAGATGTGTACTAAAATCCTACTCATTCTTTTCTTATAAATCACTCAGCAACCTCAACATTTCCGTATTAGACATCTGTTCGTCTAAGCCAAAATTTCCTGGACGACATGCCCGTGGACATCAGTGAGCCGGAAATCCCGCCCTTGGAAACGGTAGACCAGTTTTTCGTGGTTAATCCCGAACAGGTGTAGCATCGTGGCGTGGAAATCGTGGACGTGGACGATATTTTCAACGGCATTATATCCTAACTCATCAGTGTTACCGTAACTGATACCACCTTTGACTCCGCCACCAGCCATCCACATAGAGAAACCTTGGATGTGGTGATCGCGCCCAGTACCTTGTGCCATTGGTGTTCGACCGAACTCGCCACCCCAAATCACTAAGGTATCCTCTAACATGCCGCGCTGCTTCAAATCATTGACGAGCGCAGCAGTTGCTTTGTCAACATAGCCAGAGGTCGTCTTGATGGCATTTTCAATACCCCCGTGATGATCCCAACCGCGATGGTAGAGTTGGATAAACCGGACACCGCGTTCTGCTAACCGTCGTGCGAGGAGACAGTTTGAAGCGTAAGATCCGTCCCCAGGCTTTGCACCATACATATCGAGAACGTGTTGTGGCTCTTTGGAGATGTCAGTCAACTCCGGGACGCTCGTCTGCATTCGGAACGCCATCTCGTATTGGTTGATACGCGTCGAGATTGCTGGGTCATCCACGGTTTCGTCGAGCATACCGTTTAGGGTCTGTACGGCATCTACTACATCACGTTGCTGTTCTGTATTCACACCGTCAGGGTTGGTGACGTAGTGAACGGGATCGCCTGTAGAATGGAACTGGACTCCCTGAAACTGGCCTGGGAGAAACCCACTATGCCATTGCCGTGTTGCAATTGGTTGATCCTGTCCGCCGCCAGAGGAGATAAGGACGACGTAACCCGGCAAATTTTCATTTTCACTGCCGAGTCCATAGAGCAGCCACGACCCCATGCTCGGTCTGCCGGCGATTGCAGTGCCAGTGTTCATGAAGGTGTGTGCTGGATCGTGGTTGATTTGCTCAGTGCGTAGGGAACGGACGATGCAAATATCATCGGCGAGGCTTCCGATGTGCGGAAATGCAGTACTCATCTCCTGCCCGGAATGCCCATACTTTTTGAATTCATGTGTAGGACCGAGGCATTTGAGTGAATCTGCTTGTTCTTGAAGTTGAGCAATTGGTTGTCCCTCGGTGAAAGACTTCGGCATCGCTTGCCCGTGCAGTTCTGCCAGTTTCGGCTTGTAGTCTAAAGTCTCCAGATGTGAGGGCCCCCCTGCCATGCAGAGATGGATAATCCGCTTCGCCTTTGGTGGCACATGCGGTGTGTTAACAATGCCCTGCCACCGCTCAATCTCCGGTGCAGCATTAATAATCGACGGTGTCAGTAAGGATGCAAGTGCGAGTGATCCGACACTCCGCACTGTTTTCCCCAGAAATGTTCGTCTTGTCAGACGAAGATCGGTTTCTTCATGAATATCTGTAGGCATGATCGTATCTCCTATTTAAGGATAGCAGTCACACTCTTTTTCCTGAATATCTAAAAACTGTTGATAGGTCTGCGGCTGAGTTGGGACAATTGCCTCACTGGTTCTGATTTTTTCAAAATCGATTCGCTTCATATCTTCTGGGATGAGAAAGAATGATTTCAACGAATCCCAGTCTTTATCAGCGATTGTGATGATTTCGCCCCGGTGAAAACTTACCCAAACATCGCCTATTTTAGAATTTGGTAATTCTTGTGCTAATTTCCGCTGTGTGATTTCCACGTATTGTGGATCTAAGTCTATACCGATAACCTTTCTACCCAATCGTGCCGATGCAACAGCAGTGGTGCCGGTGCCCATAAAAGGATCTAAAAGCGTATCCCCTTCATCCGTGCTCATTAAAATAAGACGTTCCAAAAGATGAACAGGAAGTTGGCACGGATGCGAATCCCTATGTCTACTATGACGGATACGATGGATATCCGACCAGACATCCGGAACGAGAGGACCGAATGGATGCAGTATATTCTTCTTTCCGCCATAGTCTTTGATTAAATACCCGCATTTCCGACACCGTTTGTGTGGATAACGGATTTCATAAAATTTGTTTTGTTTTTCGTTTTTCGCATAAAACAAGATACCGTAGTGCGAAGGTTGCAAGGTTTTTCCCATCGGAGCCGTTGGGGCATCCCATGCGATCCAGTGGCGGAAATCTGCGACTCCGTTTAAGAAACCTGCGTAATAGGTGAGCCACTTCGGGATATTATGTAAAAAGATGGATCCACTCGATTTCGTAATTCGCACCATCTCTAGGATCCACTGCTTACACCAATTGAGGTAATCCTCTGTCTCCTTTTCGTCCTTATAGGTTGCGTATTTCTTTTTTAAGTTAAACGGAGGATCGGCAAATGTGACATCAATACTCTCTGAAGGAATGTTTTGCATCACTTCTACACAATCGCCGTGAATGATTTGGTTGATATATTTTTCCATAGAGTGCCTCAAACAGTGTATGAAAGGTTATATCAACCAAACCAACGGTTATCTCAAAGTGGTGATTAATAACTCGCTTGGAACTAAAGTAAGCCCTTTTCAAAAGTTTCGGCCATTCTTTCCAATCTCAACGGATTCCAGAGTGTCTAACCCTAATACCGAGTGATGGTCTCATGCAAATTCAATATCACCCGTGCTACAGAAGTCCACGCCGCTAATTCATCAGCTGCAATGTCTCCTGTGAGAGGGGCTTCACCTGTTGCGACGAGAGCGCTGGCAGCATCAAGGTTCGCAGTATATTCAGTCTGATGCTTCTCATAGAGATCCGTCATAATCTCTAATTCCTTGGGTTGTGGTATCCGGGACAATGTCCATTGGTACGCCCAGTTGATACGTTCATCGACAGACTCGCCCCCCTCTTGGATAATCCGTGCCGCAAAGACACGGGCTGCCTCAACGTAACTTGGGTCGTTAAGGAGCGTCAACGCTTGCATCGGGGTATTAGAGGTTGCCCGCTCAGCAGTACACTCTTGACGACTCGGTGCATCAAACGCCATCATACTCGGATGCAAGAAGGTGCGCTGCCAATGTGTGTAAAGTCCACGGCGATATTGATTCTCGCCTGCATCGTGCATATAAACCCGTTTCGGGAAATTTAGATTTGAATAGTATCCGATCGGTTGGTAGGGTCTCACACTCGGCCCCCCAATTTTGGGGACAAGAAGCCCACTCAGTTGCAAGGCGTTATCTCGAACGACTTCTGCATCAAGTCTCCAGCGCGATTGACGTGCTAACAGACGATTGTAAGCATCCTTTTCCTCCAACGCCTCGTTTGATTTCGAGGATTGACGGTAAGTGTTCGAGGTGACGAGGACTTTCACGATATGTTTAACGTTCCAACCGCTTTCCACAAATTCGACAGCGAGCCAGTCAAGCAGTTCAGGATGCACGGGAGACTCGCCTTGTGCGCCAAGGTCATCCAAAACGCGGGATAATCCTGTCCCGAAGTAGAGTGCCCAAAGTCGGTTGACAAATGTGCGTGCCGTCAATGGGTTGTCCTTTGATGCTATCCATTGTGCAAGCTCTAAACGGGTGGGTCGGCGGTTTTTGATACCGAGATCACCAAGGAAAGCCGGTATCATCGGCTCGACGATCTCGCCTGAATCGTCCATCCAGTTACCTCTCGGCAGCACACGTGTTGTACGAGGGAGTGTAGATTCAGTGGTGAGTGAATAAGGAATCTGTGCTTCAATTTCGCCTTTCTGTTTTTGTAACTCCGCAATCTGGTTTCGTATAGGATCAAGTGCGGGCGTGATGCGGCGATACTCTGCTGCGATCTTCTCACGTTGATTTGTCGTCCTGACAGACGGATCTACCTGAATTGCAGCGATGACCTGTTCTGTATGCGTATGCTTCACCGCCGAGCCGCGAGTTGTTGAGACACCTGCCATATCCCAATAGGCAGTGCCACCAAACTGCACAAATGCTATCCCATTCAGGACGCTCTCTGGGTTCAATCCAACGTCTGCTGGGGCTACCTCGAGACGAACCCATTCATCTACTGCGGGTAGGGGGCCCATCGGTTTATGAGCCGGTGTATCACTTCCAATCTCACCGAAGTTAATTTTGTCTTCACCCCAAAATGCTCGATGATTCCATGTTCCATCATTCCACTGGAGCATGAGTGTTTCTGGAGGTGATGCTGGGTCTAGCCAGACATAGGCAAAGAGTCTATCTCCCGCTGCTAAGGTGAATGTTCGGTTTGCATTTCGGAAACCGTGTTGGACAGTCTTTCCCGTTTCCGCTGTCTGCTGTCGTGAATATAATCCACTGAAAACAGGTGCCTCATCTTTGCCGACGAATTCCCACGTCCCCTCAGTTCTACCACCATTCGCTTGAGCATCGTCTACCCACACGAAATCGGTCGGCTCTGCCGAATTGAGCAGTGAACGAACTTCGTTTTCCCACTCCGCTTGCTCTGCTTCCAACCCAGGTGATGACGTTTTGAGGACCCGCTCCAATTTTGTCAATTCGTCTTCAATATCTCGGAGTGCTGATTCTTGTGTAGGAGTGGGTAGCATCACGACAGGTTCCCACTTACTTCCACCCCCGTATACGCCAGGCCCCTTGACATCAGCGAAAAATGCGGCGAAACTGTAAAAATCCTTCGCAGTGTATGGATCAAACTTGTGGTCGTGACATTGGGCGCAACCGAGCGTTGCACCCAACCAGACGGATGCAGTCGTTCGGACTCGGTCTGCGGCATAGATCGCAAGATACTCTTTCGCTTGTGCCCCGCCTTCTGAGGTTGTCTGATTGAGACGGTTATAACCAGCAGCGACCTTTTGTGCCAGTGTTGGATTCGGTAGGAGATCGCCTGCGAGGTTTTCGAGCGTAAATTGATCAAATGGCATGTTGTCATTGAATGCTTTTATAACATAGTCACGATAAGGCCAGATACTCACATTTTCGTCAGCATGGTAACCGCTCGTGTCCGCATAGCGGACGAGATCGAGCCAGTACATTGCCATCCGCTCGCCATATTCAGATTCAGACAGAAGTCTGTTAACGAGTGACTCATAGGCATCAGGGCTCTCATCTCTCAAAAAATGCTCTACTTCAGCGGGTGTAGGCAGCAACCCTGTGAGGTCGAAACTCAAGCGGCGGATGAGCGTCCGTTTGTCTGCTTCTGCGGAGGGTGTGAGCTGTTCTGCCGCTAATCTGCCGAGTATAAAAGCATCAATAGGGTTACGAACCCAGGCCTCATTTTCAACAGGAGGTGGCTCAACAGGTTCAGGGAGGTTGTAGACCCAATGTTCTTCCCATTCGGCACCTTCAGTAATCCACTGGATGAGCGTATCTATCTGATCCTGTGTTGGCTGCCGGTTAGAGATTTGTGGTGGCATCCGTTGGTCGATATTTTCGTGTGTTATGCGTAGGACCAATTCGCTGTTTTCAGGTTCACCCGGCACGATAATTGGATAGCCGCTGGGTGCGGAGAACGCCCCTTCCTTTGTGTCAAGCCGTAGATTGGCTTGGCGAACCGCAGGGTCGGGTCCGTGACACGCGTAGCATTTATCGGCTAAGATCGGTCGGATATCCCTGTCGAATTGAAGTTTTTCGGCATCGGCGGGCTGCAGGGCAACACCGAGCCCTAACAAGAGTACCATAAGCCTCATGCAACCAGTGCCAAACGCTGTCAAAGTACCGAAACGTGATAACTGTGTCTGGGACATTGTAAAAACTTTCCTCCATTCTGTAGTGTAGGCTGTGAGCCTGTGCAGAAATGGGCACAAACTATCGTCCGTTGCCAACTCCGTACGTTGAGATAAGTCTTGCCATCGTCAAAATAACGTAATTGCCGAATAGTATATCATTAAGGTGGAATATGTGCAAGCAATCCCGCGAACAACAGAGTCCACCTTTATAAAATTTTATCGGATTTTAATTATACTTTAGAGTATAATACTTTGAATGGAGTTTGACAACTTATGTTTATTAATAGACACCAAGAACTCGCAGCTTTAGAACGAATGTTTCAGTCAGAAGTAGCGGAATTCTTCGTTCTATACGACAGAAGACGCATCGGAAAAACCGAACTCTTATTGCAGTTCTGCAAAGAAAAAAGAAGTATCTATTTTCTCGCCAGTCAGTTGAAAGAACGCGATCACCTCCGGCAGCTTACTGAAATCGCGCGGCAGACTCTCAATGACCCCTTGCTGCAAAGTCTTGTTTTTGATGACTGGGAATCCGCACTTATCTACTTTGCACAACAGGCACAATAAGATCGACTTGTTTTGGTGCTCGATGAGTTTCAATATATGTGCGATGACAATGCCGCACTCCCGTCTCTGATCCAACCTTTCTGGGACCTACACGGAAAAAAGAGTAGGCTTTTCTTGATTTTGTGCGGATCACAAGTGAGCTTCATGGAGCAGGAGGTGTTGGCGGAGAGGTCGCCGTTATATGGACGGCGTACCGGTCAACTTTATCTGATGTCGCTATCTTACCGCGACAGTGGGGACTTCTTTTCAGAATATTCTGCGAAGCAGAAACTCATTGCTTACGGTATCCTGGGGGGTATTCCAGCGTACCTCACTCGCTTTGTACCTCACTCGCCGAACGCATCCCAAAAGACATTTGAACAACACATCAAAGATGAACTGCTTAGCCCTCAAGGTTACCTATTTGATGAGGTTAATTTTTTGTTACGTATGGAACTCAGGGAACCCAGAACGTATGCGAGTATGTTACAGGCAATTGCTACTGGCGCGACGCGATTAAATGAAATTTCCCAACGGGTTGGACTCAATCCGACAGATGTGAACAAATATCTCAACGTGCTCCGAGAATTGGGATTGATTAGACGTGAAACACGGGTAACCGAGCGCGCACCAGAAAAAAGTAAAAGGGGACTTTATAAAATTGAAGATAACTATGTCAAATTCTGGTTTCGGTTTGTGCTACCTCGTCGGAGTCTCATCGAATTTGGGAACGCAGATTTGGTATATCAACAGATGATTGTCCCACACCTCTCACAGTATATGGGCGAAATTTTTGAAGGCATTTGCCGCCAATATATCAGCCTTTATTGGGCGGAAAAACTACAGATTGCCCCCAAGCGGGTCGGGGGACATTGGGAGTCAGATTTTGAAATTGATATATTGACAGAGAATATTGATGGTAGCCATTGGTTCGGGGAATGCAAATGGTGGAACGCCCCAGTCGGTGAGAACGTTCTGAACCATCTCATCGAAAGCACTACAAGAGTTCCCGATCGGTGGAAACGTCATCCGCGATATGCTCTGTTTTCTGCGAATGGCTTCACAGATACCCTCAAACAGAGAGCAGAAAAAGAAGGCGTGTTGCTCGTTGAGGTCAACGACCTGTTTTAGTCCAGACGGATTTAACTCGACAACTCAATCGGGCGATGTGGGTCAATGAACATGTTATTCTCATCCTTCCTACGTGGGGGAGGTAAGGCATCTGCTTTCGAGCGCAGTTTTGAAAGTGCATCAGCGTAGGCAGGTGTCCGAATTAAGTTATTTCGTTCATCCGGATCCTTAGAGAGATCGAAGAGTTGTTCGGGCCACCCTTTATCGTTGTCAAATCGGAAATACTTTAAATTCCCCTCTTTGACCATCACAGAGGGGCCGTTTTGAGCACGCCAAAGTTCACTATAAACGGTATCATGCCAGTCGGTGGTATTTCCATCAATCAACGGCAGGAGCGAGTGTCCATCAAGTTCATCCGGTGCGGGAATGTCTACTAATTCACACACGGTCGGGAACAGATCCACCAACGAGACATTCTGCTCGATAATTTGCGGCTCTCGTCCAAACCGTTTCGGATACCAGATAGAAAGCGGCACTCGTGCCGAAGCCTCAAAGTAACTCTGTTTCTCCCATAGTCCCTTTGTGCCAAGCATCTCACCGTGGTCAGAGAGGAAAACGATGATGAAATCGTCTAAGACGTTCAAGTGTTCCAGTTTCTCAATGACCCGACCGAATTGTGCATCCATCCACTCAATCATTCCGTAATACGCCGCGGTTGCCCGGTGTGCCTGACGATAGGTGACATCTTCGCCAACTCGGACTCTGAAAAAATCGTCATATCCAAATTGCTCGTTTGGTTCTTCTACGATAGGCTCTATCCGTTGCATGTAGTAGTTAAACAGATTCATTGGACACTGATAAGGGTAGTGGGGTGCGATGAGACTTACTGCCATACAGAGCGGATTTGATCTCGGACGATCGTAAGGTGCATCAACAAAATATTCCTCAAGGAACAACAATGCCCCCTCCACATTGTATTGGTCATGGAGCATCCAACGCCCTAAACCGGGTTGTGCGTCTCGAACTTCCTGAATCACCTTGCTCTGTTTCGGACCTGTGCCGGGTTCCGATTCAGTTCGGGCATAGTGCTCATCTTTTACGGCAGGATAGGGATAGCCATTATTGCCAACAATATCGCGGCCGACGCGTTCTTGCCAGCCGTGCATCACATCTGTCCCCACAAAGTGCATCTTGCCAGCGCAGCAGCTATAATACCCGTAGTTTCCTAATTGCCCAGGAATTGTTCTGACCTCTGTCGGCATCGGATCACCGAAGTTGAGGCTTCCGCAGTTTCGCGGATAGAGTCCTGAAAGGAAACTCTGCCGAGCAGGAACACAGATGGGTGAAGAGGTATAGGCGTTGCGGAAATAGATGCCCTCATCTATAAATCGAGAGAGGGTCGGTGTGCGAATGGCGGTGTCGCCTTCGATGGGTAGGACATCGGGGCGGTGCTCGTCGTTGATAAGAAATAGGATATGAGGTTTATTTTGTGGCATAGACTGTTGTAGCATAGACTGTTGGTTTCCTGTGTGGTACTGAAGGCTTTTCGCTGAAAACCAGCATCTGTCTAATGTAGCATAGGAGACCGTTAGCCTGTATATAACAAAAATATCCAACTTGGGTCAATTTAACCCAACTTGCTATTTATACTAAAGTTTGGACAATTTTTAGAATTAAGATGCGAGAAAGCAGAAAAGCAGGTATCCTTTGATAAACATAACGGTGTTTTGAAAGGATTATAAA
>RKRR01000157.1 GCA_007571305.1 Candidatus Poribacteria bacterium
ATTTTCTTATCTCTATTGTATCACAGAAACCCTTTATTTACAAGGGTTTATCGCACTTTTTCAACAACTTTCTACAAGTCCAAAACGACTAATTCCGAAATTGAATGATATTCACGTATCATCGAAAAGTTGATTTTCGCGACTTTTTGTGATATTCTTAAGACTGTATTCGTCTTCAAAGAGTCAAAATCTTTTCTGTTTGCAAAGTACCTCAAAGTTGAATTGATCGATAAGGAGAGAGTTATGCCAGTCTTCGACGCAGAATCCATAGAATTTTGGGAAGAGAACGGTTACGTTGTTGTGCCAGAGGCGGTACCGCTTGAGAATTGCCGAGCCGCGGAAGAGGCGGTCTGGGATTTTCTTGAAATGGACAGGGACAATCCAGACAGCTGGTATCCTGATCCACCGCGCCGAAGCATCATGGTCGAGATTTATCAACACCAAGCATTATGGGACAATCGCCAATATCCTCGTGTACATGAAGCGTTCTCAGAGATTTGGGATACTGAGAAACTCTGGGTGAGTTTTGATCGGGCAAGTATGAACCCGCCTGAACGTCCGGACTATGAGTTCACCGGTCCCTATTTGCATTGGGATATGTCGTTGGACGATATGCCAGTGCGCTTAAAGGTGCAAGGGGTCTTGTATCTGGCAGATACCCCTGGGAATCAAGGCGCATTTACCTGTATTCCGGGTTTTCATCGGAAATTGGAAGAATGGTTGAAGGACTTACCAGAGGACGCGAACCCGCGGGAAGTCGTGCGGGACTATCAAACCGAAGCGGTACCAGTTGCTGGGAAAGCTGGAGACTTGGTTATCTGGCATAGCGCATTGCCACACGGTAGTAGCCCGAACTCCGCTGTCCGTCCCCGAATGGCGCAGTACATCACGATGTCGCCAGCCCCTAAGAATGGCAATGCTGAGGCCCGGATTGAAGGATGGCGTGAACGTTTAACAGGACTCGGGAAAGAAGAAAAGGAGAAAGAGCATTACCAGGGCAAAACAGCCGAGTTGACCCCTTTAGGGAAAAAACTTCTTGGGCTTGAATCATGGGATGCTTAATATTGTCGGTGCGGTTTCCTAACCGCACTGAACCTGTAAAAAAATAGAGGTTGAACAGTTCCGACATCTTTTCTGTCAAGTGTTGTCTACGCCTTCGGAAAAGGGGTGTGACGTGATAACGTTAAAGTTTTTTGACCACTGCAACGATTGGACAGGATCGGAACGTCTTGAGGCGGAAAGAGAAGAACCCCCAAGGGAGCCTCAAACGTCTACGAACACTCGAGCAGTTTCCGAGAGACTCAGTGAGGACTCCACCACGCAGCAGGCATTGAGACGCTCACGCTGACCGGGCCGATGTCTCCAGAACTCCCATCAAGGCAACGTCTTGAGTCGACACTTCGCGATCAGTTTTCACCCGTGCCATGCAACCTTGACACAATACAGACCCGAAGAAGGACTCCGATCCAGAAGTTGCAAAGCAAGTAGAGCGGTTACTTCCAAAACCACAGGGATATGACTAAATGAAAAAAAAAAGTTGTCTACAGCCTTGCCACCCTTGCTTTGATTGCTGGCGTTATCGGTTTTACAACCCAACCACCTCCAAGACGGAACGCACAAACCGCCGCGGCGACTGAGGGCAAGTGACGCTCCATTTCCCGAATGGTCTCTCAAGGTGAAGATGATGAGTCTCCGTGATGCTGTCGCTGTAGGTATTTCACATCTCGCTCAAAATAGACTCCGTGCTGGGTTATCTATCCTCGGCATCCTCATTGGGATCGCCAGTGTGCTTTGCATGATGGCTATCGGCGATGGTGGGAAAAAAATTATCGCTGATGCACTTGAAACCCTCGGAGGGGTTGACCAGATCCAATTACGAAATCTTTACGGAGTCTACCGGAGAGGACGCTGGCAGCGAATGACCGAACGCCTCAAATATGACGATGCACTCGCAATTGAAGCCGGAGTCCCCAATATCCGATTTGTCTTGCCGAAAAATGAACAATACCGAGTCCTGGTAACCACCCAAGAAGGTAGACAGTTTCGACCCATTCTGGAAGGTGTGACAGCAGGTTACGCCTTTGGAATGCACTGGCGTGTCCAGATGGGTAGGTTTCTCTCTGAAAGTGATGTCACCCAAGCCCTACAGGTCTGTGTCTTGGGTAACAATGTCGCTACGGAATTGTTTGGGGAGACATCTCCGATTGGAAAAGAGGTAAAGATCAAATATCGTGATTGGCGGAAAACTTCTATGAGAGCGCGAGTTATTGGTGTGATGACGGTAAAGGGGAGAAGTCTTGATTCTACATGGAGCCTTGATGATGTCATCTGTGTCCCATTGACGACGCACCAACAACGGATTTCCGGCTATGATTATGTAGAACGTATTACGATTTTCACAGAGAAAGATGTGGATATGTCTGCGATTCTTGCCGCGGCGCGTGCGGTCATCCGCAAAAGACACCGGAACAGAGATGATTTTATCCGCCATTGGGTTCCCACGGGAGACGTGAAACAATTTGCTCATATCCAAAAGGTGATAAAAATCGCTTTGGGGAGCATTGCTGGTTTTTCACTCTTTGTCGGTGGCATCGGCATCATGAATATCTGTCTCGTTTCCGCTGGTGAAAAGACGCGAGAGATCGGTTTACGGAAAGCTGTTGGGGCAAGAAGGGTTGATATCTTCTATCAATTCTTAACCGAAGCGATGCCTCTGTTTCTGTGGAGGAGTTCTCGGCATTGTGGGTGGTTGGTTCGCCGCGCATGGAATGGCGCGGCTTGCTGTTCGCATCGTGCCGATTGTGCCCGAGTGGCCCGTCGTCTTCTCTGTTCCGTGGGTCCTGATTTCTGTTCTCTTTTCGATTTTTATGGGTGTGAGTTTCGGTGTCTACCCCGCAATGCGGGCGGCACGGCTTTCACCGATTGATGCCCTCCGATCCGAGAAGTAAAAAAATCAGGACTTACGCAATTTTGACAATAACAGGATCTCTGAACGGGCGAACTGACAAAACACACACGCGTTTTCCTGACACAACCTAACAGGTTATGCGACAGAAGCGCAGCCTGCGTAAGCCCTAAAAATGAAACTTCTACAAGAATTGATACCCTGGATATTCTTGAGGGCTATTCTCTTCGTTGCCTGCTGGATTCGCGTTCAGGGCGTTTCTAACATTCCAACTGGACAATTTACCGGAAACGATCCGTATCTCTACTATTGGCAGGCACAGATCGTCTCACTGTCATGACACGCGGTTTTTTGACAAATGGCTTGCAATGATTTTTAGGGGATCCGAAATTCAGACACGGGTGTGCAGGGAATTGGAGTTCCCTCCTACAGAAGAATTGAATGCTTCTACTAGACCGTTCCTTTTCCTTGACTTCTGCCTCATTTCCTGTTAAACTTAAGGCGGTTATGGGATAGTTTTTATTACTCATAGTTTGGCGCGCTTGCAAGGATCGCTAAAATGCTGCGTCTCGGATAACAAATCTATTCAGAGCATTGAAACAAAAACCCAAAAATTACATCTTTCTTATAGTTTCGGTGCTGCTGTGCCTCTTTATCTTAGCCGAGGTCAACTATCCGCAACTTACACCGCAATCGGAGTTAGCAGTCTTCGCGATGTTGGGGTTAATAGTGGTATTCTTGAGATACCCTATTCATCCACGTTTCGCGAACAATCGTGTTTTTCGGTTTCTGGATGTTGTCTTGATAGGTGGTGTGATTGTCTGTTTCGGCTACGTTCTAAGTCAGACAGAACCGATTTTCCATCCGTTCTGGTTAGACGGTAGGTCTCTCGGTGACCGAGCGGGTGCGGAACTGGCACTGGATTACGTCATCGGTGGGATCGGACTTCTCTTAATATTAGAAGCGACCCGCCGTTCTATTGGTGTGACGCTTCCACTGCTCTCTCTCGTATTTCTTCTTTATGCCGGTTTTGGACAGTTTATGCCGGATTGGCTATTTCCACATCGCGGCTATTCCGTTCAACGTATCGTGAGTCAGACTTTTTTACACAGTCAAGGTGCATTTGGCATCGCACTTCGGGTGATGTTCACGTATGTATTTCTGTTTGTTTTGTTTGGGACGTTGTTGGAGCGAACAGGGGCAACTAATTATGTCTTGGATTTAGCAAGACGCGTATTCGGCTCGAGTACGGGAGCACCTGCGAAGGTCGCTGTGCTGAGTAGTGGCATGATGGGATCGCTATCGGGTTCGGCTGTAGCGAACACGGCAACGACTGGAACGTTCACGATTCCGTTGATGCAACGCTCTGGGTTTCAACCCGCAATAGCAGGCGGAATAGAAGCCGCGGCGAGTTCTGGGGGGGCGTTGGTCCCGCCTATTATGGGTGCCGCCGCGTATATGATGCTGGAGATCGTAGAGCCTGCTGTTACGTATCTGGAGATTATCAAGGCAGCACTGCTTCCAGCAATTCTTTACTATACAGGGATGCTGTGTATTGTACATTTTGCTGCGATAAGTCGGAAGCATGGACCAGGTACCCATCACAATCCTAAAGAAGCGGCTGAAGACGAATGGCAAGAGAAGAGTGGAAAAGTTCTGACACTGCAAGGAGGTATCTTTCTCTCCGCTTTTGTTACGCTCATCGGGGTTCTGTTGATGGGTGCTACGGCGTTCCGTGCAGTGAGTTGGAGTCTGTTGATAGTCGTCGCAATAAGCCTATTGGACTTCGTAATCCGCCGAATCCGCGGAAGGCAGGTCATAACTGAAAGGCATCGCGATTCGGATATCGCTCCTATCGGTGTTGGTGTTTCGGATTTGCTGAAGGGGATAAACTTCTTAATATCGCCTTGTGAGCGGGCAGCGCAGAGTGGTGTATCATTGATTGCGGCTGCAGCGTGTGTCGGTATCATCTTAGGTGTCGTGACGCTGACAGGCATCGGTGGCAAGTTGCCGTCGGTGCTCTTACCGCTCGCGTCTACGAACCTGATGTTGGCCCTGTTCTTCCTCATGGTTTCAACAATTATTCTGGGGATGGGCTTGCCTTCATCGGTCTGTTATCTACTGATGGCGATCTTAGTAGGCCCCGTGCTTTTGGATTTGGGAGTGGTTTCGCTTGCGGCGCACTTTTTCATTTTCTATTTTGGGATGATGTCGATGGTAACCCCGCCTGTCGCATTGGCGGCGTATGCGGCATCTGCTATCGCGGGCTCGGGGATCATGGCGACTGGATTCGCGGCGTTCAGGTTCGCTCTCGTCGGTTTTGCGCTGCCTTACGCGTTTGTTTTGAGACCTGGATTGCTCTGGTTGAGTGAGAGCGGTGATGCGCCAGCGATATGGACAGTTTTCGTAGATTTTTCGCTGACGCTCATCGGGACGGTTATCTTGGCAACTGCTATCGCTGGTTATATTTTTAACAGATTATCGTTTTGGATGCGCTGCATTCTGTTTGTTGCGGCACTGGTTCTCTTTTTTGCTCCAACGGGTATGCAATTTGTATGGATCCATGCGATTGTAGTGCTTACGAGTGTTGCCATTTTCTATTTTAATTTTACTTCGCGGAGTTCGGATTGAAGATTATCGATCTGGAAGGTTTAAGGGACGCACGTAAAATCTAAACGCAGGTTATTTAACCACAAGGTGTAAGTAAAAAATTGTTGTACTTTTTGCTCGTACTATTATTCGTACTTCATAATGATTTCTGGCTCTGGGAAACCCCGCAGCTTGTTTTAGGGTTGCCGGTGGGATTGCTCTATCATATAGGGTTCTGTGTTGTCTCGACGTTGCTGATGGCGGCTTTCGTTAAAGCACGGGGGGATTGGGGAGATCGATGAGTCTTGCAGTCATTTTTATATACCTTGCAATGGTCTTAGTTCTCGGTGCGCTGAGCCATAAACTTTTCCGGAATACCGGAGAAGATTATTTTGTCGCGAGTCGGACGATTAATTGGTTTGTCTTGTTGATGACGCTTTTCGGCACGAATATGACTGCGTTCACGATCCTCGGTGCGTCGGGTGAAGCCTACCATAGGGGTATCGGTGTTTTTGCACTGATGGCTTCTTCCTCGGCGATAGTCGTGCCGTGTGTATTTCTCTTTGTTGGGACTCGTCTATGGCGGCTTGGAAAGCGGTTTGGCTATGTGACACAGGTACAATACTTCCGGGACCGGTGGGAGTCTGATGGTTTAGGACTACTCCTTTTCGTTGTGTTTGTGTTGCTGCTCATCCCGTATCTGCTTATCGGTGTGATGGGCGGTGGTGGGACATTGGCGACACTCACAGATGGTCAAATTCCACAATGGATGGGGGGGCTACTCATTTGTGCTGTCGTTCTGTGTTATGTTACCTACAGCGGTATGCGAGGCACTGCTTGGGTGAACACATTCCAAACGCTCGTTTTCATGACCCTCGGAGGCATCACCTTTTTCGTCATTACGAACCGGATGGGTGGGTTTTCAAATGCTATCTCTAAAGTAGACACGGGTTTATTGATGCAGGCGGAGCATATCAAACCGTTAGAACTTTTGACATATCTCTGTATTCCGCTCTGTGTCGGCATGTTTCCACATATCTTTTCACACTTCCTAACGGCAAAAGATGTCGGAACGTTCCGTTATGCGATTATTTTGTATCCGTTGTGTATTGCAGTTGTATGGATTCCGAGCGTGCTGCTGGGAATTCTGGGAAACGTGGATGTCCCAGGTTTGCAGGGGGCACAAGCGAACAATGTGCTCATTCAGATGATTCATATACACGCCCCTGGCGTTTTAGCCGGATTTTTAGGAGCCGGTGTCTTCGCGGCAATTATGTCATCTTTGGATTCGCAATCGCTTGCTATTGGGAGTATGTTCACACACGATATTGTTGGGCATTATCGTCAAGAAGCGTTTTCGGAGCAGCAAGGGGTGTGGATAGGACGATTATTTGTGAGCGGCGTACTTTGCGTTACCTATCTCCTCTCGCTCATCGCGACACCCAGCATTTTTAGGCTCGCTGTTTGGTCGTTCACTGGGTTTGCAGGTCTCTTTCCAATTGTAGTTACGGCATTGTTCTGGCAGCGTAGCACAAAATATGGCGTGTTTGCTGCAATCATAAGTGTCATCGTGTTATGGCTCTATTTCTTTCTCCAAAACTGGCAGATACCTGGGTATAGTGTCGGTGGCATCGGGATTATGCCTGCTGCGATTTTGGTGGTTGTTTCGTCTGTTGCATTAATAATTGTTTCTTTGTTCACACAACCTCCGAAATTACAAACGCTTGAGAAGTTTTTTGATGAATGAAGATTGCTAACGAGATACGAAGACTTTGCACCACAAATGCAACTTAAAGTAGAACTAAGGTACCCCAAGTTGCCAGTTGTGTAGCATAGGCTGTTAGCCTGTGCCTTTTCGCACCGAAAATCACACGGAATACACCCAATTTTTCGCAAAAATGAAGAATTCTCGCTGAAAACGGGTGTTCGTGGACATGAAACCATATAGGCAGCAACTTGGGTTAAGCTAAAAAATAAGGATGGTAACAAACCGTGACGCTGAAAATACATATTTCACTGTTCCTGCTGATGGCTTGCGTTTTTGCATGCGGCGGAACCGAAGAGATAATTGAACCCAAATCTGAAAAACCGGCAATGCTGGAATACGGCACAGTCTCTGGAACTATCACCGATGCTGGAACAGGAAATCGTATTCCTGGGGCAACTGTGACGCTATTGGAGCAATCCTTTGAAACTGGCGTAGATGGCAATTACACTTTTCAAGGTATTCTTTACAGAGATGTTCATACTTTGATCGTTGCGGATCCAGATTATAAGCCGTATAGCCAGCCGGTTGTGATTGAACAGGACCGGTTAGTTGTAGATATTGTATTGACACCGCTAAAGGATCCAGCGGTAGAGATACAGGAATTTTTTGACAATTTTGCAGGGCTCCTTGAATCTGTGGATATGGAAAACATCAAAGTAATTGAAGCACTTTTCTCGGAAACCTATGTCGCAGCGGACGATCCAGCCACACTTTTTGGCGTAGCATCCGGGATTATTCCTGAAAATTATGCGGATGTTACTCCGGCAATGACGCAACTTTTTGAGGAGTACATCGCCCTTCAATTCCTATTCCAAGATATAGAGATGGATATAACGCATGCCCGGAAGGCGGCGGCGACGCTTCAATTGGATGTTAACGCAGAAAAAGGGGAAGAACGTGACCTAAGGGAGCTCAAAGCCAGTTGCAAGTTTGAATTCCGCCGTGAAGAGAGAGATTGGAAGATTGTGCATTGGCAACTATTTGAATTAGATATCCGCTTATAATTGCCGTTGTTGCAGGAAACCTGGTTTTTGATGCTATACCCTTATTTCAGGAAACCTGCGTAACATTATCCCGTAAGCCGCTATAGGCTTGCACGAGGAGCGCAAGGCGCATTAAAAAACAAAAAATTTGCGAGGTCTGCAAATTCCGTGATATCCAATGTTTCGGCGCGCCGCTCTGGTGCGATGTCGAGTTCTTCAAAGGCAGTTTCTAATACCTTCGCCGATGCTAGTCTACTTCTCACCAATGTGTTTTTTAGCATCTTCCGCCGTGTTCGAAACGCTGTCCGTACGACTTTAAAGAAGAATTGCTCATTTTCAACCCAAACCTTTGGATTTTCGCGCATTGTCAGTTTTAGGAGGGCAGAGTCTACTTTGGGTGCCGGATAAAAATTTTCTGGCGACAGAGTAGCGATGAGGGTCGCATCAGTACGATAAGCGACACCGATTGTCAATGCGCCGTAATCCTTTCCTCCCGGTTCAGCAACAATCCTTTCAGCGACTTCCTTCTGCATCATCAATACGCAGCTCTGAATTTGTTTGTGATGATCGAGCAGCTTCCACAAGATTGGGGTCGTAATGCTGTAAGGCAGGTTCGCTATGACCTTCTTAACTGTAGTGGGCGCGTTCTCTGTGTCGCAACAGAATAGGGAATGGAGTTCCAGTTTGAGGATATCGGCGTTAAGGAGTTGAATGTGTGAATCTGTTGAGAATTGAGCTGCTAATGCCTTGTATAGTAACTCGTCCACCTCAACGGCAATTACGCGTTTGGCACGCCGTGCCAAAGCGTCCGTAAGGCACCCTAAACCGGCACCAATTTCTATGACTGTATCAGTGTCTGTGAGTTTTCCTGCTTGGACGATAATTTCGAGAACTTCTGGATTAACGAGGAAGTTTTGTCCTAATTTTTTTTTGGGGCGAGTGTGATTGTGCTGAAAAAAATCGCGGACCTGTTGGTGGTTCATTTTTAGGAAGGCTTTGTAAGTTCAATTTCCTGCACAGCTTATTTCGTTTTGTTTCGCAGGGAGACAACTTTCGTTAGAATAGCATCTGCCACGTCGCTCTTTGAAGAACGTGGGAGTTGTTCGCAGGTGCCGTCTCGGTCCAGCAAGGTTACGATATTCGTATCGACTTCGAATCCGGCTCCCTCCGCAAGGATGTCATTCGCGACAATGAGATCGCAGTTTTTACGTATCAATTTCTTTTTGGCGTTCTCGAGAAGGTCGTTGGTTTCGGCAGCAAAGCAAACGAGAATTTGGTTCGTTTTCTGTTCGCCAAGAGCCTGCGCGATGTCTGGATTCCTTTCAAGTGGCAGTGTCAAAGTTTCTGTAGTTTTTTTGATTTTATGCGGTGTGAATTCGCTCGGTCGATAATCAGCAGGCGCGCCCGCCATGATGACAATGTCTGTTTCGTTGTAAGCTTGCAGGACTGCATCGTACATCTCAAGCGTCGTCTCGACATGCTGGGTTTCAATGCCGATGGGGGGAGGGACAGTGGCAGTGCCGCTAATCAGGCGCACCTCTGCGCCGCGCTGTGCAGCCGCTTCAGCAATGGCATATCCCATTTTGCCGCTAGAGCGATTGGTAATAAATCGGACAGGATCGATATATTCACGCGTCGCCCCTGCTGTGACAAGAACGCGGGTTCCTCGTAAATCATGTGCTTCAACCTTGGAGGGCATGTCTGATCTCGAAACGAGAACATCCCGTATCCGCTGCAGGATTGCCTCTACTGTATTCAGCCGTCCTGTTCCTTCATAACCGCATGCTAAGTCCCCACTGGCAGGTTCAATGAAATGTACCCCGTGTGTTTTCAAAGTGTTGATATTCCGTTGCACATACGGATTGTGGTACATATACCCATTCATTGCAGGTGCGAGGAGGACTGGGCAGTGAACGGAAACAGCAACGGTGGAAAGCGCGTCATCAGCAATGCCGTTTGCCATTTTACCGATAATGTTCGCTGTGGCAGGGACGATTGCGAGGAGATCCGCACGGTCAGAGAGGTCTATATGCGGAGGTTTCCAGTCTGTTCCAGCATCAAATAGGTTCAGGAGGACAGGATTCCGAGAGATGACTTGGAATTGCAATGGTTGCACAAGACGCGTCGCGTTTTCTGTCATGACAACATGGACAGATGCACCGCCTTTGACGAGTTGGCTTGCCACGTCAATTGATTTGTGGATGGCTATACCGCCTGTGACACCTAAGATAATCGTCCCCTCTCTCAATTCCATTTTTTTAACGATGGCTTCCTTAACTGTGCTCCATTCCATTCACCCAAGTTGCCAGTTTGTAGCATAACCTGTTAGGTTGTGCATAAATGTCCACAGGAGACCCACGGTTTCCTATGCTACAAAAACATCTAAATACTGAAGGCTTTTCGCTGAAAAATGGCATCTATAGGTTTCCTAAAAACTTGTCCTTAGCAACTTGGGGTACATTAGGCGCAGGTTTTCGATGAGGTCGCAACTGGGATAGGGATCTGTACGGTTTTTAAGATAGACTCATGGAAAAGCTCGCGACTCGGATCCGGAAACGGGTGAACCTTCAAAACTCGATACTTACCCGCAGGGTAAAATTAAAGTATTTGCATGGGTTTTGAGAGACAACTTGAAATACCAAATTTGGATTTAATCTACACTGTCAATTTCGAATAAAGGGTTGATTGTCTCTATGAGTTTCGTATCAATGCGGGATCGCTCGGCAGTGATAATCGTCTGAATTTGTTGAACTGTCTGCTTGATTGCCCCCTGTGGGTTGCTAACCCAATAGTCGTAATGCCGAATCATACGGACTTCGAATTTTGCTATATCCAATCGTTGTTTCCGTTCCCTCTCCGATTCTGTTTTTCTTTTGCGGAGGCGTTTTTCCAAGATAGCGAATGATGGCGGGACAATAAAGATGAGAATACTTCTTGCCGGCGTGAGGTCCTTTGCTCGGACTTCCAAAGAACCCTGGACCTCAATCTCTAAGATAGAATCTTTCCCAGCTTCGCGGGCATCAACAACTTCAGATTTAAGCGTGCCGTAGAGGTTGTCACCATATTTTGCCCATTCTAAGAAACGGTCTTGCTGAATGGACTTCTCGAATTCCGCTTTTGACAAAAAGTGATAATCAATGCCATCTTTCTCACCGCGACGTGGTGGGCGCGTTGTTGCGGAAACAGATAACTGTAGAGTTTCATCCGACTTACAGAGGGCATCTATGACCGTGCTTTTCCCTGACCCAGAAGGACCGGAGATAATGATGACAAGGTTCGGTTTATAGAAGTGCGTGTTCACCATTTTTTAACGATTGTTTTTGCGTTGCTGCGTCCGTTGCCAGAGCAATAATTTAAGTCATCTCAGACAATTTTAGATCGGGGTGGACAACGAACACCCCGCCCAGACATAATCGTTAAAAATATCAATCTGCGGCTTCAGCCAGTTCTACAAGCACAGGGGATTCAACGCGGATAGCGTCCTTAATACATACCTCTTCGCACAACTTGCAGCCGACACAGTCTTTGGGTTTAACCAATTCGCAGATGCCGAAGAAGCTTTCGGCGTGTTCGCCGGTCTCTGGGTCCTTGAGTTCAAGGCAATCCCAAGGGCAAATATGGACACAGAAGTCGCAGCCAGAGCAGAGTTCTTCATAGATAACAGCGATAGGTCGGTGCGTGGGACGACGAATGAATTTGCACACTTCTCCGAATTGGTCACGGATCGCCTCGACTGGACAGACCATTCCGCACGCGCTGCAATCAATGCAAATATTCGGATCGATGATGTGTAGCATGTTCCTATCGCCCGTTATTGCATCAACTGGACAGTTTGTCAAACATGCCATACACCCAATACACTCGTCAGTGATATAGTATGCCATAAATTTTTTCCTATATTTCGGCAGAATCTTTACGAATACACTTAATGCATATATTTTAACACAATGTTTATAAATTGTCAAACGTGTTTTTGTATCAGTAGGGACATTCAGTTCTTCTATAAGAGGGATCTCCGACTTGCTGAGGGTTGACAACTCTCCTGTTGTTATTTTTTCGGATTATTCGCTATAATAATCCAAGCTGCCAGTTTGTAGCATAACCTGTTAGGTTGTGCGTCTTAAGCACGTAGAAGCCCCATGGTTTCCTACGCTACGAACTGCTGCGGCTCCTGAGCGTTTTCAATGAAACATAGCAGACGCATCGCTAAAATTGTGTCCGTAGCAACTTAGGTTATAATAACCCACGTTGCTGTGTACAAGTTTTTAGGGAACCGACGTATGCTGCTTTTCAGCGAAAGTCCTTTATGCACAGGCTAACAGCCTATGCTACATAATGGGCAACTTGGACAATATAGCATTGCAATTAACTTTTGATTTTTGGAGGAGCAGACTTTAATGGACTTAGGACTGAAAGACAAAGTTGTCGTTGTAACGGGTGCAAGCCGCGGAATCGGACGTGCTATCGCACACGGTTTCGCTGAAGAGGGGGCACGGCTGAGCATCTGCGGTAGGACCCAAGATACACTCCAGAGTGTAACAGATGAACTGACAGCGAAAGGGGCTGATGTCTTCGCCAAACTCACGGATGTTACGGATGGTGAACAGGTTGACGTGTTCATAGCAGAAACAGTGGAAACTTATGGCGGCGTTGATGTCGTTGTGAACAACGTCGGTGGCAGTCGATGGACTCCTCTGGAAGAGATTTCGGATACCGAATGGCACGAAATTCTCGACCTAAATCTTGTTTCTGCAGCGCGGGTGAACCGACGCGTGATCCCTGAAATGAAAAAGCAGGGGAGTGGTGCGATCCTGATGATAACCTCTATCTACGGTAGGGAAGGCGGTGGACACATCACCTATAACGCTGCGAAAGCCGCCGAGATCAGTATGACAAAGTCGTTGGCAAGAGAGTTGGCACCGGACAATATCCGTGTCAATAGCGTTGCTCCGGGTTCGATACTCTTTCCCGGTGGGGGGTGGGCGCGCCGCATTGCAGCGGACCCGGAAGCGATGGAAGCCTTTGTAAAAAGCGATATGCCGCTTGGAAGGTTCGGAAAGCCGGAAGAGATCGCGAATGTCGTTATCTTTCTCGCATCAGAACGCGCAAGTCTTGTAACGGGTGCTTGTGTGAACGTTGATGGCTGTCAGTCGCATTCAAATATTTGAGACGTTTGCTTGATGGGTAAAGTTTATGAAACAGATCAACACCTTACCAACTTTGTAGCATCACCTGTTAGGTTGTGCCCATTTCTGCACAGGCTAACAGCCTATGCTACATACATGCACAGGAGATCAACGATTTCCTAGTTACAAAGGTGTCAACTTGGGTTAAGATAACGAAACCCAGTGGAGGGTGATGCTAACTCTGAGGATCCGGCGCGCGCATACTGGCCCTAATCTTTTCGTTTTTCCTTGTTTAAAAAGGCATAGGCATATTAAAATAGTATGAACATGATAAACGAGGAGAGTGGACATGAACGCGAAATTGTGGATCCCAGAATACGACACACCCGAATTGTGGCATACGGAAATCTCGCGCCGCTGTTTTGTCAAAAGCGGTATCAGCGGTCTTCTGGGACTCGTCGCGATGCAACACTTCAGCTCGAAGAGTCTTGCGCAGCTTGAAGACGTTCTGCCGCGTGCCAAACACTGTATCGTGTTATTCATGAGTGGTGGCGCGAGTCAATTAGATACTTTTGATCCCAAACCTGGCACCAAAAATGGCGGTCCTTTTGCACCAATCCCGACAAACGTTAAAGGCATAGAGGTTTCTGAACACCTTCCGCATATTGCAGAGCAGGCGCACCATCTCTCTATCATCCGATCGATGGTTTCACGTGAAGGCAATCATGAACGCGCACGTTATTTGCTACATACCGGTTATGCACCTGGTGGTGCAGTCAGGCACCCAACCCTCGGTTCGCTCACTTCTTATTACCTTGAGGATAACCACTCGGATCTTCCGAGTTGCGTTAATATTAATGCTCCGACGTACTCCGGCGGCTTCCTCGGTGCAACGCATGATCCGTTCGTCGTCAAAGATCCGATGAAACCTGTAGAGGATATTTCTTATCCTTCACAGATGGATACACACCGTTTTCGCGAACGCTTGAAAATGCTTAAAGCAATTGAGGAAGATTTTATTGCGAAACGAACTGGGCGCAGCACAGAGGCGCACGAAGCTATTTACAAAAAAGCCGATCAACTCATCAACTCCCCGAAAATAGATGCGTTTCATCTCAATGAAGAACCGATGGCTATCCGCGAGGCATACGGTATGAATAAGTTCGGTCAAGGTTGTTTGATGGCGCGTCGGCTTGTAGAGGCTGGAGTCAAATTTATTGAGGTTGCGCTGGATGGATGGGATACACATGAGAACAACTTTGAGCGGACGAAAGAACTCCTTGCTACGGTAGATCCGGCGTTTGCTATGCTCCTAAGGGATTTGGCTGAACGGGATATTCTCGAAGAGACGATTGTCCTGTGGCTTGGCGAATTCGGTCGGACCCCGGAGATTAACGATCAGGATGGACGAGACCATCATACCACTGGCTGGTCGGCTGTCATAGCGGGCGGGGGTACTCACGGTGGACAAGTGATTGGAAGCACGAATGAAGATGGGACTCAGGTTGTCAGTGGTGCTGTCGGGGTCCCAGACCTGTTCGCTTCGCTCTGCTTTGCTCTCGGAATCAATCATGATGAAGAGAACTATTCTCGATCCGGACGTCCGATCCGTGTCGTTGACGATGGAACGGTGATAGAAGAATTGTTCATATAGTTATTGGTTGTCCAGTCATCAGTTAAGGAAGGACTTGTAACAATAACTACTTTTTAGACTTCACGTTGGGGAGTGTTGCAAAGCGTCTCTTACCCGACAACCGATAACTGATAACGAATGAGAGTTATTGCTGGTACATTCAGAGGTAGACGTTTGGCTGCTCCGAAGGGGAATCGTCTCGTCCGGCCTACTGCCGATCGGGTTAAAGAATCGGTCTTTAGTATTCTGCAGAGACGGATAGTAGATGCAAATTTCCTGGATCTTTGTGCAGGTACCGGGAGTATGGGAATTGAAGCGTTAAGCCGTGGCGCGAAACATGTCACGTTTTTGGAGAGATCCCCTCGATGCATAGAGATTATAGAACGCAACCTCCGCACGTGTGATCTGCTCACTGAATCCCATGCGCGGTATCATCTGCTCCGTCGCGATGCTGTGAAAGGGATTATGTATCTCTGTAAGCGATCCACTGTGTTTGAAATTATCTATTTCGATCCGCCGTATGGTATTGATTTAGCACGGGGATCGCAGTTGTATACGACCTGTCTACCACTGCTTGCCAAAGGTTCACTGCTCTGTCTTGGTGGAATTCTGCTCCTTGAACATGCGAAGCGGCATGTTATGCCGGAGGAAGTCGGCAGTTTGAGGCGGAGTCGGCAAGCACGTTATGGGGATACGGTTGTATCGTTTTATGAAAAAAATCTGTAGATATTAGGCAATATTAAGGCATCTTGTGCTTTAGAGACTGAAAAAATGAAAATTTTGAATCTTCAATCCGGAACACCCTTTCAAATGGGCAAGGGTAAAAATTGGCGTGTCGTGCATCCCGATATGGGTTCCAAACAATTGACCTTAAATCATGGAGTTCATGCCCCCGGTCAAGAGTTCACGCAGCATTATCACGATGCATCGGAAGACGCAATTGTCGTTTTAGAAGGCGGTGGAGCTATCCGCCAAGGAGATGTCTATACACCGATTGCTGAGGGCGATGTCATCTTTGTGCCAGCAGGCGAGGTTCATGGAACGGTGAATACGACACCGAATATGGCGCGTTTAATTAGTTTCCAGGCCCCACCGGATATGGCACTCTACCGGGGCGAGCGGGATACCCCAGATACAGCTCCCACACCTCAAGATGGATATCGAAGTAACGTCCAAGTCATCAATATGGCGCGCAGTGGTCCTGTTTTTGGGAAATCTGTCGAATGGCGAAGTGTAGTCTCTCCACAGAAAGGCTCTATACACCTATCCTTAGATTACATCTCTCTCAACGAAGGTGAAAACTTTGTACATGAACCGATAGACAGCGAGGCGATTTATGTGCTGAGGGATGGATCTGCTGAAGTGACAACTGATGCTGGAGAGACATGTGATTTGGAACGACATGATGTCCTCTTCCTCACCCCTGGAGATACCTTTTCACTCTCCCAAGTAGGGGATGGACCCGCGGTGATAATATCTTGTTGGGCAGTTGCCGCTTCCAGGAATTAATGGCTTTCAGCAAATTGGCTAACAACTATCAGCCATCGGCTATCAGGTACTTGTACTATCAGCAACCATCGACTGATGGGTTTTCAGAAAAAATCTCTTTGCTAACTCTAACTGCCGACGGCTATTCTGCTGACAGCCAGTATAAAAAAGGAAATTGATGGATGAGATCAGATGTGATAATGACTTCACGGCAGGGTAACCTTGCCGTGATAAACCACACTAAGTTTAAGATTACGTTTAACCTTTCAAAAGGAACATGGGATTATATTGATGAGAGTGACGACACAATCATCCGAGATGGGTGCACACAAATAACCCTTAACAATGGGAGTGTCGTCAAAACTGAAGACGCTGGCACTCGCGAATTTATCACTGATACTCCGAATACTGATGCTTTCGGCCCCTATCACCAAATTCGCTTCTCTCATGAAGCGACAGGTAAAGGGGTTCGAATAAACACCTACCTCAAATGCTACGCTGCACATCCCGCGATACACCTTAAAGTTGGCGTTGAAAACCTAAAATCGGAGCCCTTACGACTCGAGAGTATAACGGTGCTTGGGGTTTCAGCCAACCGTGGTGCTGTATCGCTTGGGGGACTTCCATCAGATTATCATCTCTTTATTAACATGCCGCCTGTTTCCCCTGGTGTCAATAAAAAACTCTATGAAGGATTTCTACTGAGTGAAACCGACGCTGTGCATCCGAGCAATGATGGTGTGCTTTGCGATACAAAGGGCGGGAAGGCACTCGTCTTCGGTTTCCTGACGACTGATAAATGGTGGCCCCGAATTCAAGTCGGCTGTCAAAGAAATGGTGGGCGTGGCTCACAGGGACGTGGTAAGAAGTCATCTGAGTCGGATGTTAATCCGTGGGCACTTTATCACGAGTGTCGGCAGCAGTGCAACTCCGGTGAGGAAATCACTTCTGAAACTGCTTATATCAACTTCGCAGGTAAAGCATCTGCAGCTTATGAACATTATACTTCGCTTGTAGCGGCGGGGAATATCGCGCGCGAGGGCAACCGTATTGAGGATAAGTCAACAGGCACGTCCGGCGCGCCAACTGCCGTATGGATGCTTTCCGATACAAAAGGATCGATAGATGCCGGTGCTATCCTAACACAAGCAGACGCGCTCGCGGAAAATCCGCTGTTTCAACCGAACTGTCCAGGCGGTATTGATTATATTCAATTAGACGCAATCGCGGAATCGGAATTGGGGATTTTTACGCAAGATTCAGACGCTTCGGTATCGCAAAACCGTGAGGAAGTGCGAGAGATTACCAGCCACATCCGGGCAAAAGGGTTCAAAGCGGGTATCCGGTTCAGTCCATTCTGTGCAGCACTTAACTCGGAGCTTGTCCAAAAACATCCAGACTATTGTATACGAGAGAGGACTACGTCCCGTGGCGGAAGAAGATCTTCCCGTAATCATCCAGCGCGTAATGGTTACAAACCTGCCACAGTTCATTTACCAGAGAGTGGTAAAGAGGTCGCCCTCTTGGATGTTTCGCATCCAGAGGTGCAATCACGTATCCGTGAACAAATTAAGCAGGTGGTTAGCGAATGTGGATATTCACTCATCAATGTCGACTTTACCGCTTATACGATAAGGCTCACGGATGCTTCACACAACATGCATTGGCATGATAGTGATCTAACCTCAGTCCAACTTTACCGTCTCGCTGGAAAATTGCTCAAAGATGCTCTCGATGAGACGCGATCGGAAAATACGCTTCAAAAAGATGATGTCCTACTCGCGGGATACAATGCGGTCCCTGGTCCATGCATTGGTAGTATTGATGTCAATACGCCGCTCCTTAGTTCTTCTCTGTCTACTGTGAGCACGGCTTCTAATCGGTCAAGCGACATGTGGCATCATCAGCGTGGCACAAAGCATCGCCTGAGCAGATATGCAGCACATCTGCGGGAGCATAACGTTCTCTGGGGACACGTCTTTGGTGAGATGGCAGTTGATGAGCCACGCCCTGTCAACGAGGCAATTGTGGAAATGACGGCGGCGGCATTGAGTGGTGGAACAGTTTTCTGTGCAGACCAATTTGCAACACTTACTTCGTCGCGCGCGGGATACTTAGCGAAAATCTTTCCACTCATAGGCAAAGCCGCCACACCTGTAGATCTTTACGATGAACCTTTTCCCAAAATATGGAGTCTACCCGTGTCAACACCTCGTGAAGCGTGGCATATCGCCGCGGTTTTCAACTGGGATGATTACGAGGCTGATGCCTATTTTGAGCTGGAAGTACTTGGGCTACCCGAATCTAAGGAATTCCTCGTCCATGATTTCTGGATGCGCCAATATCTCGGAAGGGTTTCACAGAGTGTAACTTTGTTGAACATCCCACCCCGTTCTGCTAAACTGCTCTGCTTCCGTGAAGAACAGGATGTCCCTCAATTGCTCGCCACGGATATGCACTATACACAGGGCGGCGTTGAGATTCTATCTGCTGGTTGGGATGGGCACAGCCAAAGTTACATGCTCGTCTGTAAACCGCTGAGACAGGCTGACGGAACCTGCTTTATTCATGTCCCCGATGATTATCTACCGATAAATGTGGCAACCTATGGAAGCGATTATCAATATAACTGGGACAGACCGATTTGTAGACTAACGTTTACAGGAACGCGACTAGATCAGTTAGTGCACGCCAGCGTTCACTTCGCGAAAACTTCGGGAGGCAGCTTGTAGTTTTCAGGATTTACGCAATTTTGACAATAACAAGGTCTCTGAGCGGGCGAACTGACAAAAAACACACGGTTCCCTGGCACACCCTCACAGGTTATGCTACAGAAGAGCAGACTGCGTAAGTCCTAAACAGTTTATTGTAGCGTTCTATTCAGTTTGGATTTTAAGGTTGGTATGAGAAGATGAGCGGTGTTCATACACAAATACAAGCCCTTAAAGCGCGGGCAAGTGTTTGTACAGCCTGTGATTTAGCGAAAATCCGTGCGAATGTTGTTTTCGGTAGCGGCGATGCCACCGCAAAATTAGCGATTGTTGCGGAGGGACCATCTGCTGCTGATAATCGGACGACCCTTCCATTTTCAGGGCCCGCCGGGGATATGCTTGATGATGTTTTAGGAGCGAATGGGTTGACACGTAGCGACATCTGGCTCACAAACATCATTAAGTGTCGTGCAGCAAGTTTTAAAGGGAATGTGTTGAAGAACCGCCCACCGAAGGCATCAGAAATTAAGGCATGTTCCAAATGGCTTGATGGTGAGTTGACTTTGATGCAGCCTTCAGTGATTCTCTGTATGGGTGCGCCTGCCGCAAAAGTGCTGATTCATCGCAGTTTTCGCATTACGGAAGAACGTGGTGTCTGGTTTACAGATACCACGTATGCTCCCTTCGCTATGGCGACGTTTAACCCTGCCTATGTACTACGGCAGGAGGGTGAGAATTTTACAGCACTGCGACAAGTCGTTGTTGACGACATCGCCGAGGCGGCTCGGAAGTTACAGGAAGCGGTAGATATTCCAAAACTGACTCTTTTTTAGATGGTTTGTTGGAGGGTAGAGAAGGAATGCCTCCGGGCGCGTGTGTGAGTTCGTCTATGCCTCGTTCCTGCCTATCTCCTGTACGCTTGCCCTGACTTAATGTCTCCCCAATTTGTCGTGAGTTTCCCCGCCGGTTCGACAGCAAGCGTGTCTTCTAATCCGTTTTCCATGAGCATCTGAATATCTTCTTCTTCCAGCGCAACATCGAAGAGTAGCATTTCGTCGAACATGCCTTCCCACTCTCTTCCGCCACCGTCCCATGAGCCGATCCGTCCGGGGCCAAATTCCCCAGGCAAGGGTCCCCATTTCCCCTCTGCATCAAGTTCGCCATCGAAGTAGACGCGGACGAATTCATCGGTGCTGCTGTAGGCAACTGCGAGATGGAACCATTTATTCAAGATGTCTTTGTCTGCTGTGAAATCTGAGTTGGGCCACCCCGGGTGCCGCACTGGGTTGTTAGAGTGAATAGCCATTTCCATTTTGTTGTCTGGGCGGAATTGATAATGGACAAATCCAGGTGCCCAACCGTCACGGTTGAAGAAGCATCTCCAGAGTCCAACCCTACCCGTCGAATTGAACCATTTCATGAGTGTAAAATCATCAAGCGGTCCAATCTCAGGAACAGTGACCCAAGCATCTTTACCATTGAGTTCAATGGCGTTGCCAAATTTACCCTTTACCCATTTCGCGCCTCCGACAAGGTCGCCGTCGTTTCCACTGTCGGATGAATCTTTGGCGACTTTTCCACCCGTTTCATCAAACAACCACGCTCCGACAATGGATCCCGGATCGATTTCAGCGATACTGACTTGTGCTAACATGAAACCTACCACGATTAAACTGATTGTTGTAAAGTGAGTCATCTCAGTTCTCCTCTGTTTGTGGGTTATTGATTCCTGAAAACTGGGAAAATACTGCGTTAGATTCTATCATAGATAGTTGAGAAATTGAACATAATTTTGCTAATTTCATATTGGAGAGGCAGATGTAATAGGCGATTTGATCCCGAGATGAGATAGAAATTACGAACAAGGTTCCCATCCTACTATTTTTTATTAATCAGGACTGACGCAATTTTGACAATAACAAGGTCTCTGAGAAGGCGAACCCACAAAAAACACACGGTTTCCTGACACAACCGAATAGGTTATGCGACAGAAGAGCAGCCTGCGCAAGTCCTATTAATTTAAATTTGTCATATTTCGCAATGTAGAAATTGAAAAATTGGTTGACAAACTTTTGAAGACATGTTATAATAATTAACGCTCATTGCGCAAAATTGTTTCCGATGAACTCTGCACAATTCTCATCGAATCCATCTGGAATCAATGCGCCTGTCTTATTTGTGTGGGATAGACTTTCAAATGTGGAAAGATTTTGGTGACATTTACTTGAAATTTGAGTTATAATGTTTGCGATTCGCTTTTAGTTTGTAGGTGTGGCGCGTAAGCGTTCTCTACAAGATCGGGGGTATAAGTGGTATCTCGACGTAAATTTTTTAAATTTCTCGGCTGGGGGAATTTCGTTGCAGCATTGGGCTTGACCTTCGGACCGGGATTGGTTCGATATTTGTATCCACGTGTGCTGTTTGAACCCTCCTCTGTATTTAAAGCAGGATTTCCAGCAGAATATCCGCCGGGTAGCGTGAGTGAAAAGTTCAAGAAAGAGCCGTTTGGTGTTTGGATTGTCCGAAAACAGGACGGTGAATTCTACGCGCTCTTAACGATTTGCACACACCTCGGATGCACGCCGCGCTGGCTCGGTTCTGAAAACAAATTCAAGTGCCCGTGTCACGGTAGCGGTTTCGACCGAGAGGGCATTAACTATGAAGGTCCTGCACCACGACCCCTGGAACGTGTTAAAATTACTTTGGCAGAAGATGGACAGCTCGAAATCGACAAGTCTGTGAAGTTTTTAGGTGAGAAGGGGCAATGGACCGATCCAGGCTCCTTTTTGAAGGTCTGAAGAAAGGAGAGCATTTGTGCCTGACTCCCTTCAGGTAGAAAAGGCGTTTGGGCGTTGTAGGACGCGGGTTGGAAGTTAGCATCGCAACGTCCCCGCCGAAACTTGCAAGAAAAAGTATGAACGAAGAACGTAAAGGGCTGAAAGAAAAGATTACGAATTCCGACATTTGGCGTTCTATGTTCCGCCACGGATATGAAGACACTGGGCGCCGTTATACCTTACAGGTCCTCCAAAACGTCTGGTTACATCTCCATCCTCCCCGGATTTCTCGCCACGCGCTGAACTTCCGATTCACATGGTGTATGGGCGGCATCACTTTTCTCATGTTCCTCGTGACAGCCGTCACCGGTGTACTCCTGATGTTCTACTACCGTCCAACAGCTGAATACGCCTTCCACGATGTCCAATACCTTGAATTTGACATTCCGTTCGGGATGCTTCTGCGGAACATGCATCGCTGGGCAGCACACGGGATGGTTATCTCGGTGATGCTACATATGTTCAGGGTGTTCTTGACAGGCTCATATAAGAAACCTCGAGAATTCAACTGGGCAGTTGGGGTTATTTTGTTGCTCGTGACGTTTTTCCTGAGTTTCACTGGTTATCTGTTGCCGTGGGACCAGTTGGCGTTTTGGGCGGTGACTGTCGGGACGAACATGGCACGTGCAACACCGGTCTTGGGGCATGAAGGCCCATTCGCCCCGCAAGACATCACGCAGTCGAACGATGTTCGATTCGCGCTGCTGGCGGGTACGATCGTAGGTCCCTCGACGTTGTTGAGGTTCTATATTTTGCACTGCGTTGCGGTACCACTGTTGGCAAGTGTTCTGATGGCTTTACATTTCTGGCGTGTCCGTAAAGATGGCGGTATCTCTGGACCTCTGTAAAATGGCTATCAGCCGTCGGTTAAGAGAGTTTGGATGCACTCACCTCTCTTGGGATTGACTGCTCATAATTGAGAGGATTTCTTTAAATCCGTATTGATGGCTATGAAAAGGAGCAGAAAAATATGGAGCATTTTATAGCACTGGTGACGAAGCCGGATAATGTCCCCATTGTTGCTATTCTCTTTTTGATACCTTATTTCATCTGGCTTTCATACCGGCAAGCACGCCAGACAGACAAGGCAGGTGTGCCCTCTGATGCCGCTCTTAATGATAAGGTTTACGTGTGGCCCTATCTGTGCCGGAATGAGTTTATCTGCGCTATTATCGTGATGCTTGTGCTCGGTGTATGGTCTATTATGATTGATGCACCGCTTGAGGAACCCAGTGATCCGACGAAGACACCAAATCCCTCTAAAGCACCGTGGTATTTCCTTGCACTTCAAGAGATGCTCGTTTATTTCGATCCGTGGATTGCCGGAGTGGTGCTCCCAGGGCTGATCATCGCTGGCTTGATTGCTATTCCCTACATTGACATTAATCCGAAAGGTAAGGGATATTACACAATAAAGGAACGTCCGTTTGCGCTTGCAGTATTCTCTTTCGGATTCATCGTTTTATGGATTGTCTTGATGGTCGTCGGTACATTCCTCAGAGGACCTGGATGGAACTTCTTTGCACCGTGGGAAGCGTGGGATCCACATCTTGTTGTCCCGTTGACCAATGTGAATTTGTCGTATCTTTTCGGTATACGCGATGCGGATACCGCGAACTATTTCGGATTCGCGGTCGTTGCAGGTTATTTCGCGATCGGTCCCATTTTCTACTTATGGAAGCAAAAGAGTAGCCAATTCTTACAGGAACTTGGTCTTGTTCGGTATATCGTCGTCTCTTTTCTGTTCTTAACGATGCTTGCACTGCCGATAAAAATGATACTGCGCGTCGCTTTAAATGTAAAATACATCTGGGTGTCTCCGTGGTTCAACATCTAAGAATAGTTATCAGTCATCTGTTAGCAAAGAAGTTTGTGAAAATTAGAACGTCTTTTTTCATTCTTAGCTGAGAGAGCGTAAGCCCAACCAACGGGCCGGGCTGGCTTTACGGAAAGGAACGTCCGAGTCCAAGCCCATTTGAACGAATCACAAGGAAAATTAGAAAAAGGGAGAAAATTTCGTGAGGAACAAAAAGGAAATTCCTGCTGAGAGTAAGTCGTATTCTGCTTTGTTCTTTATTCTATCCGGATTGTTAGGACTGGTGACGATATGGGGATTCTGGGATGAGATGATTACTCGGCGTCCGTGGAAGCAGATCCAGCAGCAATTTTATCAATATGAGTATGAAAAAACAAGCGCGGAATTAGAGAATACAAAATTGGTTTTGCCTGAACTCCCCACACCTCAAGAACCTGATGCTAAGGAACTGGGTCGGTTAACGAAGGAGGTCAGGAACGCTCAAGTCGCCTTGGAAGAAGCACTGCAAGAACGCAAATTCCGACAGAGCGAATCCGATGCCATTAACTATAAATATCAGCATAGTCTCCATGAAGCAAAGGGTAGACACAATGCTACCGTTGACAAATGGCAGAAAAAATTGGCAGATTATGAGTCCCAAATTGAAGGCGAACTCACTGAAGCCGTTTTGAAAGCAGAAGCAGCCTTTGCAAATGCGAACATAACTTTAGCGAAATTTTATCAAACCAGTGGAGACGCTCCGAGTGCCCTCAGCACCTATCTCACCGCCCAGAAATATAGTCCTACAGATACGGAAATTACTGCAGGTATCACCGCCGCACAAGCATCCCTTCAATCATTGCAAACAGACAAAGCAAAACATGACGAAGTTGAGCGCCTTGAAGAAAAATTGGATTCAGTAGGCGGTATCAAGCGAACCTTCTTGGGGAGTCTGTTAGAAAATCCTTTCCGTGAAACACGAACCATCGTTCAATACTATCTTGAAGACTTTAGTCATACCGCAGACAGGTGTGCTACCTGTCATTTCTCCGCTGATAAAGCGGGGTACGAACAGGCCGCACAAGAGATATTTGAGGTGGAAGGTGATGGCGAAAATCCAGTCGTGCATCGTCTCAAACATGCAAGTGTCAAAGTCGGTAGCGAGAATATTGTAATTGATGGGTTTGAGGCAGAAGCGGATGAATACACATTAGAGGAAAACGGTGCGCTTACCTTTAGTGACGTAGATGTCTTCGGTGAGGTTGAAGTCTCTTATGAGACCGGCTATCGTTCTGTCCTTCAGACGCATCCGCACCGCGATGTCCTTCTTGACAAACACCCGGTTGATAGATTCGGGTGTACGCTGTGCCACGGTGGGCAAGGTCAAGCCCTCACAGCGAAATCCGCCCACGCTTTGACGCATGCTGAATACTGGCTTACCCCTGTCCTCGGATTAGATGAGCATACCGGCAGAACATCTGAGGAGACGAAGGGGTATATGGAATCAAACTGTCGCCGCTGCCACGATGGCGTGATGATGTTAGATTACGGCGTGAATCCTGAAACGGATGAACCGCAGGACTATGCCCCGAATTTGACGAAGGGATTGGCTCTCTTTGAAGACCTTGGATGCCACGGATGTCATGCTGTTGAAGGGTATAGTGCGATCGAAGACATTGCGAAAGTCGGGCCATCACTTGCAAAAGTCGGCAGTAAGGTGAAAAATACAGATTGGCTTGAAAGTTGGATTAAGAAACCCGAAGCGTATCTGGCAAATGCGGCAATGCCGAATTTCTTTCCCGTTGATGGTATGACGCAGATCGTTTATCTTAAAAACGGTGGACAGCGCACTGGCGTTGTTACGAAGACAGCCAGTGGTATCATCATTAAAACGGACGATGGCACAGAATACCCTTATCCCGATAACTATGTTCTCCGCATTGTGGATGAGGTAAAATCTATCGCGACGTACCTTGCCGGGATGAGCGATGCGAGTCTTGATGAGTCCAATTCCGATTATTCCACATCCGAAAGTGCTATTAAAGCGGGCGAGGAAACCGTCAAAACCGTTGGTTGCCTCACATGTCATGCTGTTGATGGCTTGGGGAGTGATTTTGCGCCAGCACTCGACAGTGTGGGCACAAAAGTTACTGCGAGTTATCTGCACCAATGGATAAGTGATCCAAAAGCATACGACCCAGATACCAGTATGCCGAGTTTGCGGTTAAGTAACAGGGAGGTTGACAACGTCGTCGCCTATCTGATGAGTTTGCAACAAACAACGACAAACGTGGATACGGACTCCATCGGCGAAGTAGATGTAGCGGAAGGTGAGGCACTCGTCAGGACTTATGGATGTTTCGGTTGTCACGAGATTCCAGGCTTTGAGAATGAGTCAAAGGTCGGAGCAGATCTCGGTGAGTTCGGAGCGAAATTAGCGGATGAACTTGACTTTGGCGACACAGTAGGCATTGAGCACAGTTGGACAGGATGGACGATTGGTAAGGTTACCGATCCGCGACGTTATCAAACTCGCCGTATCGTTTCTCGGATGCCGGTCTTCCAGGTGAGCGATGAGGACGCGAGAGCGATCGCCGTTCTGTTAAAGAGTTTCCAACCTGAGAAGTATCCGCTGAGTTATATCCATAACCGATCCGAGAAATTGAACGACATTGACGCTGGGAGACGATTAGTAAAGAAATATAACTGCACCGGATGCCACGAGATTGAAGGGGCGGGTGGTGATTATCAGGATATTATCATCGCGCACGAAGGGTTGGGTGAGATGGTTGCCAAGCAATTGGCACCACCACCGTTGAAAGCGGAGGGCGCAAGAGTGTATCCAGACTGGTTATTTACGTTCCTCAAAGAACCCTCGGATGTCCGATACGGACTCAAGGTACGGATGCCGACATTTGGATTATCTGATGACGAGGCGACAACGTTGGTCAGGTATTTCTCCGCGCTTGACGATGAACCGTTCCCTTATGAGACGCTCGAAACGCCAACACCAACGAGTGCTGAATTACGAGTCGGTAAGCAGATTTTTGACGTGCTTCAGTGTATCTCCTGCCACCCGGCAAAAGGTGAGGTAATTCCTGAAGGAAGTGACAAAGCAGGACGACCGGATCTTGCGTTGGCAAAAGAACGACTCAAAGCGGATTGGCTCATTGACTGGATGAAGGATCCGCAGACGTTCCAACCGGGAACTGCGATGCCGCAAGCGTGGCCCCTTGTTGGTGGACAGCACATGCCACTCGATGGTTATGCTGGCAATGATGCTGAAAAACAAATTCGACTCGTCCGAGATTATCTCATTTCCTTAGGACGTTAATTATTCAGAATTTGGGCATCGTTCTACCTCGTTTCATTGAAGAAACACCTCTAAATTAAAAATATGAGACACCTTGCCATCATCGTTGTTATGATTATTGTGTGGCTCAACGGCTTAATCTGGCTGGGTAAGCAGGTTGACCCGAGCACGAAGTATCAGTCAGAGGTTGAATACAAGTATGCTCGATACTGCGCGGGGTGTCATGGAAACAATGGGGAGGGCGGCGGACGCATTGGACGTTTCAAAAAGTTAGATCCGGCAGATCTAACGGACAACGACCTGTGGGACATGCACAGTGAGGAACAATTGCTGGATAGTATCAACACCGGGAAAAATGATATGCCGGCGTTCTACTACTACCTTGATGATGAAGAGCAGCGCGAGCTTCTCGCCTACATTAAGGAGACGTTTCGTCCGTAACTTGAAAACAGATATTTGAAAATTGGATGTAGGTCTATTTGTTTGCATCCTGAGACTTTAGGGTGTTAATATATTGCAGGCTAAATTATAGTATAAAGGAGAAACTAATTATTATGAAAGTTTTAGTCGCTTTGCTTGTCTTTGGAATGCTGGCGAGCATTGCGTTTGCAGGCAACATCACCGGTACCGTGATGTATGAGGGGGACGCACCGGCGCGTCCTGCCTTGACAGCAACCAAGGATCAGCATTGCATTGATGCGGTAACAGGTACGAAGTCCGAGGCACTCGTTGTTTCAACGAGCAAAGGTATTAAAAACGTCGTTATTTACGCCCGTGTTCGTGGCGCGAAACCTACCGTCCCTGATAAGAACCCGGTGATGGACCAGAAGGCATGCGCTTACTATCCGCATGTCCTCGCAGTGGTTGCAGGCTCTACTATTGATATTACCTCCAGTGATCCAGTCGCACACAACGTCCATTCTCACGCGAAAAAGAACGACGCGATAAACTATCAAATTCCACAGCCCGGCAAAGTCATCCCTCACAAAGTCGCTAAGGCTGAGGAAATTAAGTTCACATGCGATATCCACGCGTGGATGACGGGTTACATCGTCGCTGTTCCTAACAACTTTTTCACGGTTACCGGTTACAAAAATGCTGATGGCACATGGATCAGTTCAGATGACTATGAGAAATCCGCGGACACTGGTGCTTATTCAATCGCTGAAGTGCCAGCCGGTAGAGTCCGTGTCGTTGCATGGCATGAAGAACTCGGTTCAGCAAATAAAACTGTTGAAGTGCCAGCAAGTGGCGATATTGCTGTAAATTTCACAAGTGCTGACTTTAAGAAACGCGCCAAATAAATAGTTATCGGTTGTCAGTTATCAGTAACCTTATTAACTGGCAACTGACCACTGACAACCACAAAAGATGATGAAAATAACTAAAAAAAGGATCTATCTCATACTTGGCTGCGTACTGGTTGGTTATGCCTTGTTAGCTGTCGCACCGGTGTTTGCACAGGACGCGACTGAAGCAGAGTATCGCGCCTTCCCGAAGATCGGTAGCCGAAGTGCCGCATGGATCGCTGCTCAACTCCACCTGTTGTTCGGATCTTTTATTCTCGGTGTCCCGATGTTTGCCGTTATCATCGAATTTATCGGCTGGAAGACGAAGGACATGCGATACGATCGGATGGCGCAAGAGTTCATTAAACTCTGTATGGGCGCGTTTTCGACGACAGCCTTACTCGGTGGGGTTCTCGTCTTCATCCTTATCTGGTGCTATCCCAAAGTCATGACAAAGCTCAGCGGGATATTTGGACCGACGATGATTTTTTACGTCATCCTATTCTTCGGAGAAACCTTTACGCTTTATCTTTACTCCTATGGATGGGATAAGATGCAGGGACGGCATAAAGGATGGCACCTCTTCCTCGGTGTGCTGCTGAATGTATTCGGCACTGCGATTATGTTCGTTTCTAACGCATGGTTGAGTTATCAAACCAGTCCTGCAACGCAATACGGCGTGCTCTCTGAAGGAAGACGAAAATCCTGGATTGAGGAGAAATTGGCTGCAGATCCGGCACTCACCCCTGAAACCGCTATGGAAGGTGTCACAAGCCATACGATGGTGCCCCTCCACAACGAAACAACTGGCGAGTTCATGGGGACGGTGTGGGATGCTGTCAACAACTTTACATGGATGCCCGTTAATATCCATCGCCTCGTCGGTAACATTGCTTTCGGAGGTTCCATTGTAGCCGCCTATGCTGCGTTCCGTTTCCTCGTCGCCAAGACGAAGGAGGACAAAGCACACTACGATTGGATGGGATATACCGGGAATTTCATCGCACTTTGCGGGCTTATACCACTGCCTTTCCTCGGTTATTGGCTCGGTAGAGAAATCTACATGTTCAATAACACAATGGGCATTAACATGATGGGCAGTCTGTTCTCTTGGCTCTTTATCATTCAGGCGGTGATGATTGGTGTGCTCTTTATTGGGGCAAACTATTATCTTTGGTCTGGTATGGGGCGGATTGAAGGGGCGGAGATATATGCTCGATACCGTCCGTATATGATCACCGTTATTATCATCTGTGTCGCAATCTGGATGACCCCGCGGACACTCTCTAAGATCTCAACTGCCAGCGAACTGAGCGCGATGGGCGGCGCAAACCACCCACACCTCGGGTTGTTCGGCTTGATGACTGCCAAAAATACGGCTGTTAATATCATTATTCTTACGACTTTCTTGAGTTTCCTCTTTTATCGACGTTCAGGTAAGGTGCCTACGGCGAATTGGAAAAAAATTGGCAATATTGGTATCTCTGCGCTCTTCTTCCTGGCGACAGTCTCAATTGTCGTTATCGGTATCGTCGGATTTAGCGTTCCGACGGATTTGCGTGTCAATATCCTTACCCCTTATCAGGTCCTGATTGCACTTGCTGTAATGGCTATCGTTACTATTGTGGATATTTTCATGTACCGCAAGGCGACAACATCTGGCACTATCAAATGGGGCGAAATGACGGACCGCTCACAATATGTGTTGATTCTCGTTGCAATTACGTTTACGTCCCTCATGGGACTGATGGGATATGCACGCTCAGGGCTTCGAGAAGCGTGGCATATTTTTGGAGTCATGCAGGATACATCTGCTGATGCTTTTACACCCCTTCTCAGCGAAGCGGTGAACATGGTAGCAATCATCATGGTAGTCTTTTTCGCACTTGTCGGGTTTATTTTTTGGCTCGGTTTGTGGGGCGAAAAGAAGAAGCAGGAGGATGCAGTTACCACTGAAGCAGTTGCGACTGCCGAAGGTGATGACTAATAGGGGCTAAAGGCGGAACTTTTGCAGGAAGAATTGATGACCAAGGAAGTTAGTAACCCCGATTAAGAATACAGCGGCATCCGAACCAAAACAGGTCCTTAATCAGAAACCCGCTCGTAATGGAATGGAGAGCGGAGCGAAAACTTAATAGTTAAAAATATGTCAAGAAATACGCTCATAAAAATTGCGAGTCTCATCTTAATGGTGGTGAGTTTCATCGCCTATATTGCTGGCGCATCCGCGTTTCCGATTGCTTCGGAGAACCTACTGCCGTGGTCGGTTTGGTTTCTCATCTCGGTGATCATAAACATCGTTTTATGGTCTAACGTCATGAAACTGTTGACGTTTTCGCTTGCTGTGATATGGTTCTACGCCTTTGTCGCAGGGCTTGTTCCAGAAAGTTCCACAGCGGTAAATCTGACTTCGCTGGATTGGAGCGATCCGGAAGCAGTCGCTGAGCAAGGTGCTCTGGTATTTAATGGAAAGGGACAGTGTAGCGCGTGCCATACCGTCGATACCTCCGCCCCGAAAGGGAGATGTCCCGATTTAACAGACATCGGCATTAACGCCGCCAGTCGCGTCCCAGGCACAGATGCAAAAACTTATCTCATCGAATCACTTTATGAACCCGCTAAATATCTTGTACCCGGATACGGCAAGATTATGCCAGAGATTTGGAAAGCTCCTATTGCTCTCTCAAAATTGGAGATTGAGGCGGTTATCGCTTATCTCCAGAGTCTCGGTGGTGAGATAGATCCGACACCCTTTGATGAACCGATAGATCGGGCAGATGCAGGTACAGTTGCAGCAGCGCTCCCACCCGTGCTTACAGGCGATCCGGAACTCGGCAAAAAGGTTTTTGTGACTGCGGCGTGTATCTCGTGCCATGCTGTGACAGGTATAGAAAGTCCAGCTGCAGGTGAGACGACTACAGACTTTGAAGTTGTCACTGCGCCAGACCTCTCTGAAATTGCTGCCTTTAACGACATGCGGTATCTTGAGGAGTCGGTTCTAAAACCCAGCGAGCAAATTGTAAGTGGTTATGGTGCCGTTACCGTTCGTGCGAAAGGAGCCACCTATCAAGGCACGCTTGTCTCACAGGATACAGAACAGCTTGTCGTCCGAACCAAAACTGCGGACGGTGTTGAAGAGGAACATACCCTCTTATTGAGCGAACTTGATGATGAACCGATTGAGGATCTCACGAATTTGCAGACGAAAGGATATTTTACATTGACGCTAACGCCTGCGGATGCGGAGGTACCAGTAAGTGGTGAAATTGTTTCAGAAACCGAGGACACCGTGACCCTTAAGGTCGACGGCGAAGATCGGACATTTTCTAAAACAGATGTGAAAAGCCAAATGACCGTTATCACTTTTGATGGCGACGAAATTGTGGGCGAGTATGTTTCAGGCACGATGGACGACGACGAAATCATCCTCGTGGTTGATGGAAGCGAAGAAATATTTGATACGTTTGATCTTGAGGAAGCCACCTTTACCCGTGCCTCTGGTAAAAAGTTGTTCGTCACATCGCCGATGCCCGAAAACTTCCCGCTACTGTTATCGGTATCAGATATGAGCAATTTGCTCTCCTTCTTAAGCACGCTTACGGGCGCAGCGGCAGAAGTAGTTTCTGAAGGAGCAGCGGAGGGAACTCCGGCAGAATAACTTTTAAATTTACCTTGCGGATAAATAACGCAATTTGAGACTTCCTGCTTTCTACGTTGGAGTTCAAGAACATCCCGTTGAATGCCACACGCTTATTCAGCGTTGATTCGCAAAAACCCCTCTACTGCGTTATGAGTTTGCCGTTCGATGTTAGAAGTATGTTTGGAATATTCAAAAACCTGCCTGTAATGAAATTGGGTTGTCCTTAAATGACATAATTTGTCTTTGCTGGACATTTGGAAGGCAGGGCAGAAACTTAATAATTAAAAAAATGAAAAGACTGTCGCTCTTCACAATATGTCTCATAATTCTGATTGGTTCTTGGGTTGTACTGCGGTTTGCCATTGGTGGCATCGTCTCGGTGCCGATACCGGGCAGCGTGATTGCGATGTATATGGGGTTGATTATCATCGCTGTCTTGGTGCATATCTCCGTTGAGGATTCACTCTTTCGCGAATTTTTGCGACCCATCCATGAAACACTCGTCGATAACAATCTCCGTGTCCGCCGCCGCGTTATCGCGGTGTTAATTCCTCTGTTCTTACTGGGTTATACCCATTCAATTATTGCCCAACGAGCGAATCCACCTGGAAGCCCGCGTGACGCACACCCATCACCGCCCCTTGAGTTGACCTACAAGGATGAGGTTATTGGTACGATGCAAGATGTCGTGAACCCTTTCCGGCACTATGAAAAAGATGATCCAGAAGCGTTCAAAGCGCATGTTGAAAACGGTAGACGCGTCTATTATGATAACTGTTTTTACTGCCACGGAGATCATTTGGATGGGCAGGCACATTTCGCACCATATCTTCAACCACTTCCCGCTAATTTCCAAGATCCGGGGATTATCCCTAATTTCCAGGAATCTTTCTTCTTTTGGCGGATAGCGAAGGGCGGACCTGGATTACCTGCAGCGGGGACCCCTTGGGATTCAGCGATGCCTATTTGGGAGAACTACTTGACAAAGGACGAAATTTGGGACGTGATTCTCTTTCTATCCGATTACACCGGCTATCAGCCACGAACCTTCGGGGAGGCACACTAAATGGTAAACAGAAATGTTGTCACTCTCCTGATGCTGGTCTTCGGGCTACTGTGCGCTGTTATGTTAGTGCACGCCCAGAACGCGCCAGAGGCCTCCGAAAGAGGGAAAGAGGTGTATGAGCAAAGTTGCGCCCATTGCCATGGAACCGAAGGTAGAGGCGACGGTTCTGCTGCTGAGAATCTCCTTCCAAAACCGAGGGATTTCACACGCGGTTTGTATAAGATTCGTTCTACAGAGAGTGGTCAACTCCCGACGGATCAGGATCTCTTTGACATTATTACCATAGGGATGCCCGGATCGTCGATGCCGGGGTGGGAAACCTCCCTAAGTGCCGACGAGCGCTGGGAAGTGGTGGCATATATCAAGACCTTTTACAATGGATTTAAAGAGAGTGAAGCACCACCACGGCAAATCAGCTTGGAAGGTAAAATTGCTTACTCTGAGCAGAGCGTGGAAACCGGAAAAGAACTTTATGTCGAACTCGGCTGTGTGGAATGCCACGGTAACGTTGGACGAGGGGATGGGACATCTGCCCCTACGTTGACGGATGAATGGGGCTTCCAGACATGGCCCGCGAATCTCGCCCAAAGTTGGAATTTTCGAGGTGGTGCTGACACTGAAGCCATTTTCAAACGATTCATCGGGGGAATCGCAGGGTCACCGATGCCCGCGTTTGAAGGCGATAGTTTCTTACATTTCGGGTTGAGTGTAGAGGAATCCAAACGTCTCACCGAATTGGAGAACAAAGACGAAATGACGGAGGTAGAGGAAACGGAATCCGAGAAGTTTTACGAAAAGATGGATGTCGCTGTTGACCTCGCGCTCAATCGGGCAGAAGGCATAGAGTTAACTGCAGCTGAACAGCAAACATACGATGACGCGATGAAAGTCGTCTATGAAAAGAGTTGGCATTTGGCGAACTACGTAAAATCTCTCGCGCCTGAAGAGCGTCCTGAACCTGCGATCGGGAAAAATGTTCTCCGCTCGCAATACGTTCAAGGTGAACTGCCCGGAATGGAGGATACCGCGTGGGAAGTGCTTCAATCCAGACACTTCCCCCTTGTTGGGCAGGTCGTCATCGAACCTCGCCAGTTTAACCCAACAATTGATTCCGTGAACATTAAGTCGTTTTACAATGACACAGAGGTCGCGTTCCTTTTCATGTGGGATGATCGGACGCACACGACTGGTGACGAAATCGATGAGTCAACAGGGAAACCCCTTGAGGATGCGTTGGCGATTCAATTTCCAGTGAAGGTGCCGCAAGGTCCCACCGCACCCAAGCCTTATTTTTTGTGGGGTGGTAGACTACCCGTCTATCTGTGGCATTGGAAAGCCTCCGCACCTGAACAGGTGGTCGAGATCACTGCTAAGGGAATCAACAACGCTGAAGTTCAGGCGGCACAAGGCGCATTACAAGCACAAGGTGCCTACACGGATGGGCAATACAAATTGTGGGTGAAACGTGCCTTGAAGACCGACGACAAGAAGGACTTGCAACTTGAACCCGGTGTCTTTGTACCTATTGCTTTCTCCGCGTGGGATGGTGCTAACGGCGATGTTGACACAAAACGGGTCGTGTCCAGTTGGTATACTTTTGTACTTGAACCTGTTCCGTCTTCAAGACGTTTTGTATATCCACCTTTGATTGCAGTTCTCTCTCTCGGTTTGCTCTTCGGTTTACGGGCAGTCGTACAGCGGAGAAATTCGTAAAAACAACCAACCCTCAGTTATCAGTGCCCAGAGTAAGAGGTGCTTTAACTGACACTTTACTCATAAAGGAGAAAAAATGAAAACCTATCTGTTAGCAGGGTTCGCCCTGCTTCTTGCATGTTGCTATGTTGGTAATGCTTTTGCGGCTGACAGCGGTGCTGGCGAAGTGGAAATGTTGGTATTTCCTGATTCCTATAGTGCTGCGAGCGTTAGCAATGGCGGTACAATTAGTGGTGTCGTAACGTTTGAAGGCGACCTGCCTGAAATGAAAAAGCTTGAAATCACAAAAGATCAGGCGGTCTGCGGTGCTACTGACAAATATGATGAATCGCTTGTCGTTGGTGAAGGCAACGCTTTAAAAAATACCATTGTCTACCTCATTGACATTTCAAAAGGCAAAGATTTTGACAAAGCCACCAAACTGGAAATTGATCAGAAAGGCTGCAAGTTCAGTCCGCATGTCCAAATTGTGCCTGTCGGTGTTCGGGTGACGATGCTCAATACCGATAAAGTTAATCACAACGTCCATATCTTCAGTAGTATCAACAAGCCGGTTAACAAACAGCAGACGAAAAACCGCAGGAAGATGCCTCTTGCTGGTGTAAAAAAAGCAGAAGGCCCTGTGGCTGTAAAATGTGACATTCACGGATGGATGTCTGCTTGGATCGCTTACGTTCCACATCCCTATTTTGCTGTGACGAACGAAAAGGGTGAATTTACACTTGAAGGTGTTCCAGCGGGGACCTATAAACTCGGGTATTGGCATGAGGCGTGTGGCACAAACAGCGATTCTCCTGCCTCTGTTACCGTGGAAGCCGGCAGTACTGCTACGCAGAATTTCACGTTGAAACTTAAGTAACTATCAGCAGTCGGTTGTCAGCAGGAATAGCTGTCAGTAGTCTATTTTCAGTTTTCAGTGGACGTTGACGACGTTAGCACGATAACTATCGACGTAAGAAACTGATTACTGATTGCCAATATGCCGACCGCCGTCAGTCCGGAGAGGAAACCTTTGTTAAACGAAAACCTCTTAACCGACAACCGACAGCCGACAGCCGATAACCAACATGCCGACAATCAAATTGAGGTAAAAAATCTTTCGCATGACTATCAAACACGGCGCGCACTCGATAGTGTCAGCTTTAGCGTCTCATGCGGCGAGATTTTTGGACTCCTCGGGCCGAATGGGAGCGGAAAAACTACTCTTTTTAGAATCCTGTCTACACTGATGCCGGTTACCTCCGGTACTGTTCGTGTCCTCGGGCATGACTTAACCACCGAGGTGAAAGCAGTTCGGAGTCTTTTGGGAGTTGTTTTTCAACACCCAGGACTGGATGATAAACTCACCGTTATTGAGAATTTGCGGCACCAGGGACACCTCTATGGGCTTGCTGGCAAAACCTTGCGCTACCGAATTTCGGAGCTTCTTGAGCATTTTGGAGTCTCGGATAGAGCGAAGGAACGGGTTGAACTCTTATCCGGTGGTCTACAAAGACGGGTTGAAATCGCGAAAGCTATGCTCCATTCCCCCCGTGTTCTACTTCTTGATGAACCGACGAGTGGGTTAGATGTAGCGGCGCGCCGGCAACTCAATGACTATCTTGGTGCACTCGTTGATGGAGAGAATATTCTCGTTCTCCTCACAACGCACCTACTGGATGATGCCGAGGTGTGCAACAGAGTCGGTGTTCTGGATGCAGGCAAATTGGTCGCTCTTGGAGAGCCTGATGAACTCAAGGCGCAAGTCAGTGGCGATGTTATCTTCATAGAGTGCATGGACAACGAGGTCCTCTGTGCCGAAATTACTGAGAGATTTGGCGTTTCGCCGGTGCTGACTGATAATTTTCTGCGTGTTGAATGTGAACGGGGACATGAGTTCGTCCGAGACTTAGTTGCCACGTTTCCAGATGAGATTCAATCGATTCGATTTGGGAAACCTACACTGGAGGATGTGTTCACAAAATTAACGGGCAATTCATTTTTTTAGTTTTTCCTTGCGGTTGAATGATAGGTAACTGAAATTTGGATGACTGTGCTTATAGCGTTGAAGAAACACTGGATTTCGTCTGGGGATAGACGAAATCTATTCCTTGTATCACATTACAAAAAACCTTCTATTACATTCCTGGCTTGGGTTTCAATGTTACGACATGTAGGATGTTCAGAAACCTGCTTGAAACGAAGTGAGGGCAGTCCAGGAGCCCATAAATTAAAAAATGCAGAGAGTCCTGCTACCAATTGGAACGATATGGTGGCGCGAAATCGTTAGATTTTTTCGCCAACGGAGCCGACTCTTCAGTGCTATCGCGCAACCCTTAGTATTTTGGCTCCTCATCGGGAGTGGTTTGAGTGCTTCTTTTCAACCCGCTGGTACAGCGGACGGTCTCAGTTATATTGAGTACTTTTATCCCGGTATCGTTGTTTTGGTCTTGCTTTTTACGTCCATTTTCGCTACAATCTCTGTCGTGAATGATCGGCGCGAAGGTTTCTTGCAGGGCATACTCGTCGCTCCGGTGCCAAGGTGGCGCATTGTGCTTGCCCAAGCATTAGGGGGGACGACATTAGCACTTTTACAAGGGGTGTTGCTACTCATAATCGCACCCATGACCGGCATCCGATTCGGCGTAGCATCGCTCTTTGCTACGCTCGGTGTGATGGCACTTTTAGCGTTTGGCTTGACGAATCTCGGACTACTCATCGCGTGGCGGATGGACTCAACGCAAGGGTTTCATGCAATTATGAATCTCCTGTTGATTCCGATATGGCTGCTCTCTGGCGCGTTTTTCCCGAGTACGGGTGTGCCCGGTTGGTTAGAATGGACAATGAAACTCAATCCGTTAACGTATGGGCTCGCCGCTTTCCGGCAGAGCCTCTATCTTGATACTACCGTGAAAGCAATTGGAGAGGTACCAACTTGGGCACTTTCTATGCTAATTACCGGTCTGTTTTGTGCTTTAGTGTCCGTGGGAGCAATGCTTACCTCGTCAGAGAAATAGTTATCAGTTACAAGAGGAATTTAATAGTCCTAACCGCTCTTTCTGACGACTGATAACTCTTAAATCTTGTTAGAAACAAAATTTCACGCGTTTTCACTTTTCAATAAGTGAGAGCGCTGTTAAGGAGGACTTATGCTGCAATGGCTCCCAGAGAACGTGTCAACGTTCGGGCAAAGCGTTGATAGCCTCTTTTACGGTATTTACTATCTTACCCTTGTTGTGTTTATCCTTGTGATGGGAACCCTTATCGTTTTCCTGATTAAGTATCGCCATCAGGAGGGGAAGAGGGCGGACTACATTGAAGGTAGCACAACGCTGGAAATTACCTGGACAGCCGCCACAACGGTAATTGTCTTTGGACTCGCGATGCTCAGTTACCCGCAGTGGAACAATATTAAGTCGCCCACACAATTTCCTGAGAATCCAGATGTTGTTGTCCAGGTCAGTGGAAAACAGTTTAACTGGGATATGACCTATCCGGGTCCCGATAACGAATTCGGGACGGATGATGACTTGGACTTGGAAAACGAGTTGCATGTGCCGATCAACGCGGTCGTGCATATCCGCTTAACCGCTGAGGATGTCATCCACAGTTTTTTTGTGCCACAATTGCGTCTGAAACAGGATGCCCTGCCCAACCGATTTATCGATGTCTGGTTTGAGGCAACAAAAGCAGGTCGTTATGAAATTCCGTGTGCCGAATTGTGTGGATTTGGACACTCCGGGATGCTCGGGTATCTCAATGTGCATACGCAAGACGACTATGATGCTTGGGTACAAGAAAGATGGCCTCAGTAGGCTGAAGGAGAACAAGAACGATGCACGATAACGAACATGCGTCACATCATCACGAAGAAAGTTTTATTAGCAAATACATCTTTTCGCTCGACCACAAGACGATCGGTAAGCAATTCCTTATCTACGGACTGATTATGTTTTTCCTCGGTGGCGGGCTTGCACTCCTCTTTAGATGGCAACTCGCTTATCCAGAAAAACCTCTACCTATCATCGGGGCATCGCAGCAGTACATGGATGAAGGTGAAGTTGTCACCGGTGCTGACAGGATGTGGGAGAGAATTTATGAATCCGAGAAAGAGGAATGGCTTGAGGTGAACATGCCCAACGGGGTTGTCGAACCGGCATTTTACAACATGCTGTTCACGATGCATGCCACTATTATGGTGTTCTTCGTCGTAGTCCCTATTTTGGTGGGTGCTTTCGGGAATTTCCTAATTCCGTTGATGATCGGTACACGGGATATGGCATTTCCTGTTCTCAACATGCTCTCCTTTTGGCTGGCAGTCGTAGCGGCCATTGTAATGACGGTTGGGTTCTTTGTACCCGGCGGACACGCCGCTGCAGGATGGACAGGCTACGCGCCTCTTTCTTCTGATGCACAGTGGACAGGAGTCGACTGGGGACAGAACCTCTGGGCAATTAGTCTGCTCATTCAGGGGTTTTCCTCGTTGGTGGGATCTATTAACTACATCACGACAATTATCAATATGCGCGCACCTGGGATGACGTTCTTCCGACTCCCGTTAGTCGTCTGGTCTCTGTTCATCGTCGCGATCCTGTTGCTACTCGCCTTCCCTGTGTTGTCATCTGCGCTTGCACTTCTCATCTTTGATAGACTTGCGGGAACGACGTTCTTTACTGCAACAGCAGAAGGTGGCGGCGACCCGCTCTTGTGGCAGCATCTCTTCTGGTTCTTCGGACACCCTGAAGTTTATATCCTCATCTTACCCGGTATGGGTATCGCTTCTGAATTAATTGCCGTCTTTTCACGGAAACCGATCTTCGGATACCGTTCCATGGTTTACGCAATGATCTCCATCGCGTTTTTGGGATGGATTGTCTGGGGACACCACATGTTCCAAAGCGGGATGCGTCCCGGACTCGGTTCTGTGTTTATGACAACAACGATGCTCATTGCAGTGCCTTCGGCTATCAAAACATTTAACTGGCTGGGGACGATGTTCCGGGGTGCAATTAAATTCACGACACCAATGCTGCACGGTATCGCTTTCGTCTCAATGTTTGTGATTGGTGGGTTGAGCGGTATATACATGGCGAATACACCGGTCGACATCTTCATCCACGATACATATTACATTGTCGCGCACATTCACTACGTTGTGTTTGGTGGAAGTCTGTTCGCTATTTTCGGCGGCATCATTTTCTGGTTCCCGAAGATGTACGGACGCTATATGAACGATGTACTCTCCAAAATTCATTTTTGGTTGACGTTCGTCGCGTTCAACTGCACCTTCTTCCCGATGCATATTCTGGGTGTAGGAGGGCACATGCGGCGTATCTCTAACCCGATGCAATATGAATTCCTGCAAGGGTTTGAAGGTATGAACATCTTTATCACAATGAGTGCGTTTACCCTGGGATTTGCCCAGTTGATATTGGTCTTTAACTTCTTCTGGAGCATTTACCGTGGAAAGGTTGCTGAACAGAATCCGTGGCAGGTAACCACCTTGGAGTGGGAGGCACCTACACCTGTACCGCACGGCAATTTCGGTCAAATTCCGACCGTCTACCGTGGTCCTTATGAATACAGTGTTCCGGGTGAAGAGCATGATTGGACTCCGCAGGCGCAGCCTGAACATGCCCCCGCGACCAGTGGCGACTAAATGGGAGGTAGGTGCTGTTGGAGCTCTGCGCCTACTTGCTGCTCTGTAAAAATGTAGCATGAAAGACGACACCAGTTATAGCCCATGGCTACACAGAATAGCCCGTTTCACCGCAGGCGCGACTTTCTTATTAATTGTCATTGGTGGGATTGTCACAAGTACCGAGTCCGGATTGGCTGTTCCTGATTGGCCCACAACCTTTGGACACAATATGTTTCTTTATCCACTCTCGGAGATGGTGGGCGGCATCTTATATGAGCATAGTCATCGGCTCATGGGCTCTCTCGTAGGACTGTTGACAATCGGTCTCTTTGTTTTTCTTCTGGTAAGAGATCCCCGCAGATGGCTGAAATGGCTTGGGCTTGCTGCTTTGGTCTCCGTTATTGTACAGGGTGTTCTCGGTGGACTTCGGGTTACACAGATTAATCTCAACTTTGCGATAGTGCATGCATGCCTTGCACAAGCGTTCTTTGCTCTTCTTTGTGGAATCGCTTGGTTCACCTCTCGCGAGTGGTGGCAAGACTTTCATGCAGCAAATTCTGGCTTGCAAGTTACGCCAAGAAGTGAGCCCCTGATTGCGTCAGCACAGAAGTTGCGCCGGTTAAGCCTGATTACGACGGGCCTTATTTACGTGCAACTCATCTTTGGCGCGATTTTGAGACATACCGGGAGCAGACTTGATGCCCATCTTCTCTTTGCGTTCTTGGTCGCGCTACATATCTTTTTGTTAGCAAGACGTGTGCTTGAGGTAAATGGGGGCACACAGGGAATAGGCCAGGCGATGCCGCTGGTATTGCTCGGTCTGCTTGTTGTTCAATTGATGCTCGGCACTGGGGCGTTTTTCGCGAAACTTACGGCATTCGGAGAAACATTCGCAACTGGACTTACGGTTACGATCACGACTGCACACGTCGCAGTCGGTGCGCTTCTGTTGGTGAGCAGTTTTGTGCTTACGCTGAGAATCTACCGATTCACTGATGCATCGGTAGGTGTCGGTGCACCCGCGAGTGATGTGCTGGTCACAGAATGAGACAAAGATAATGCGTCCAACAACGATAACATTGCCAGACAATACGGATACGGCGAAACAGGCTGTTTTTGCGCCCAGTGTCGCAGACTTTATCGAACTCGTCAAGCCGAGATTAGTGGTGATGATACTCATTACAACCGCCGCGGGTTTCTATCTCGGTGCACAGCAGACAGTTGATTGGCTGCGATGCCTACATACACTTGTCGGGGCAGGATTGACTGCCGCTGGGGTCTTAGGACTTAACCAATACCTTGAACGCGATGTAGACGCTCGAATGAAACGAACGCAAGAGAGACCCCTCCCTGGCGGTAGAATGAATCCCTTGACCGCCCTTCTTGTCGGTGCTGTCCTCACAGGCGGTGGGATGCTTTACTTGACGTTTATCGTCAATGTGCTGAGTGGTTTTGTTATTTCGCTGATAGTTGTGAGTTATCTGTTTCTCTATACACCGCTCAAGCGAAAAACCTCACTGTGTACGCTTATTGGTGCTGTGCCGGGTGCGCTCCCACCTGTTGTCGGATGGGTTGCATCACGGGGGGCACTCACAGGTGAGGCGTGGGTGCTGTTCACGATACTCTTTTTGTGGCAGTTGCCACACTCTCTCGCAATAGCTTATATCTATCGTGAGGACTACGCAAAAGCGGGATTCCGTTTGTTGCCTGTCATTCATCCGGATGGGACGAGCACGTGCCGTCAAATTGTGGTTAACTGCGTCGCACTCATCGGAATAGGATTGTTACCCACGTTGTATCACATCGCCGGAACTGTCTACTTCTTCACAGCACTACTGGCGGGTGTGGCGTTTCTGGCAGTCGGGATATATTTGGCACGCACACGTTCGGTAAAAGCCGCCCGCTATCTGCTCTATGCTTCACTGGTCTATCTGCCGTTGGTATATATCACGATGGCGTTGGACAAGATGTAATCGGGGATCTGTAGATTATGAGCAAATTGGAGCATCGCAAGCGAAATCGCCGCCTCGGACTTATCTTGTGTCTGCTGTTTGTAGGGCTGTTTGCCATTGTAACAGTATCTATGATTACAGGCAGCAAAGCACCTCAATCTGTTGAGAATGTTATCAGAGGTTTTGTCGTCCCTGTTTTAGGTATTATCGGATTGCTACTGATTGTCGCGGCGGTAATTGAAATAGTTGTTCGGATTGTAAGAAATAGGGTGCGTGAGTGATGGCACAGATACACCAACGTTCACCCTTGAGCAACGCACGCTTGGGTATATTAGTCCTGCTGGGTGCAGAGACGATGCTGTTTTCAGGGCTTATCGGTACATTTCTCGTCTTTCGAGTCGGGAATGTCACTTGGCCCCCACCATCGCATATCGGGATTGAACTACCGCGCGCGATAACCGGCATCAACACTGTCCTTCTTTTATTGAGCGGCTACACGATGTTTCAAGCGCGCCGCGCCATTCAGAATGACCGAGTGAAGCAACTCCGCACATGGCTTTTGCTGACAGGAGGGCTTGGCTTACTCTTCCTCGGTGTGCAGGGAAGCGAGTGGGTGCAGCTGATTCGCAACGGGCTTACGCTCCAATCTGGGGTCTATGGCGGCATCTTTTATGTACTCATCGGATGCCATGCTGTTCATGTCCTGAGTGCTGTTATCTGGCTGTTCATCGTTTTCGGTATGGCGGTGGCAGGACGTTTCTCTGCTGAACGTTACATAGGCATTGATACTTGTACGATCTACTGGATTTTTGTTGTCGCCCTCTGGCCGATTCTCTATGTTTTGGTGTATCTCTCGTAAAGGAATTGTTGGAATGCATAAATTGTTTTTTTGGGCATCTGCCTTGATACTTGTTATGTTCCTCGTACCGATGTCTCTTGAGGCGTGTCCCGGCTGTAAAACGCTTGACGACCCTATCGGTAAAGGTTTTAATTGGAGTATCCTTTTTATGATAGCGATGCCTTTCACTGTTTTCGGTCTCATCGGCGGCACTATTTTTTTACAATGGAACGGTTATCGGTTATCGGTTATCGGTAGTCGGTTAAAGAAAGATTTTCTCCGCATCAGAAATTTCCTTAACCGACAACCAGCAACTGACAATTAACAAAGGAGTTTAAATATAGTGGAACACGCTACCACTTCGGATCATACTGAAGACGTATATGAACCTTCACTGACGCCGGATAGCCTCGGTAAACTCGGCATGTGGATCTTTCTCGTCGGGGATACCATGTCGTTTGGTGCGTTGCTGGCGGCTTATGCCGCTATCCGGGCAGGTGCGGGTGTAATCGGTTGGGTCCCACCAAGCGAGATTCTCGGTATTAACCTAACTGCGTTTATGACATTCCTGTTGATATGCAGTAGTGTCACGATGGTGAAAGCACTGGAGTCGATTCAGAACGGCAATGTCTCGCGCATGTGCATGTTCCTTGGATTGACGATCGGGGGAGGCGTAATCTTTCTTGGGTTACAGGCTTACGAATGGTATCATCTGATCACCCACGGATTGACCCTTACGGGTATTCCCGACCACGGGTTATCAGGTGCCGCAATTAGTGGCTCAACGCTTTTTGGTCCCACTTTTTACACCATCACAGGTTTCCACGGGATGCACGTAACCGGTGGTGTCATTTATCTCTTGGTTATTTTCATAAATGGCTTACGCGGCAGATATACCGCCGAGTTTAACCACGAGGTAGAAATCGTCGGGCTTTACTGGCACTTCGTTGACCTGATCTGGATTATGGTTTTCACCTTCATCTATCTACTGTAGGAGGAATGAAAATGGCAGAAAACGGACACCAAGAGCATCCAAAGTATTTCAAAATTTTCTGGTGGCTTCTTGCACTCACCATTATTGAGGTGGCTGTGGCGATACCGGAATACTCGGTTGTTTTAAAAGCCATCCTGCTCATCGGACTGGCATGTTCCAAAGCCGCTTTAGTTGCTATCTATTTCATGCATCTGAAGTTTGAAAAGAGAACGTTGACGGTTATTGTACTGACACCTTTTATTATCTGTGTTTTTCTCGTCATCATGCTGATGCCTGATCTCACGACAGATGATCGGCACGAAGGGATAGAGAAACCCGTGGAAGTCGCTGATACGTCCGTTCACTAACTATTGGTTGGGTGTTGGATATGGAGACACAAGTCGAAGATGCCGGTAAAGTTAAACGGAAGCTCGATAAAAGCACCCTCATTTGGGTGGCACTCGGTGTCATCATTATCGGCATCGCGGGAATCAATTTATGGTCGGTATTTGACACTAAATCGGAGGTGCAGATCTCTAAAACTGCCGCTGTCAACGTGCCAGACTTTCGCCTGACAACACAACTCGGAGAGCCATTAACGCTGTCTGACATGAAGGGCAAAATTTGGGTCGCAGACTTTATCTTCACCAATTGCCCAACCATTTGTCCGGCAATGACACAGGAGATGGCGCGCCTTCAGTCCGAATTTGTTGCAGACCCTGTCTATTTCGTCTCCTTCTCTGTGGATCCAGAGCGGGATACGTCAAGTGTCCTCTCACGCTACGCAAAGACTTATGGTGCTGACGATAGACGTTGGTATTTTCTTACGGGGGATAAGACGCATATCTATCAGTTAGCCGAAGAAGGGTTCAGTTTAGCCGCGGGGCACAACGGCACCGAAATACTGCATAGTTCACGGTTTGCTCTCATTACGCCAGATGGAAACATCTATGGCTACTACGATAGTCGAAGCAAACCGGCATTGCTGCGCCTACGGCGAGATGTCAAAGCACTCCTCGGAAGATGATTTTTTATCTATTCGTCCTGCGTTCGATTCGGTTTGGTTTGAACTAACTGGCTCCTCTACGTAACTCCGTCCAATCTTACAGGTTGGACTACACGGTTTAGCCAAGTCGATTTGTTTAGAGGCAAATGATAAACAGTATCCCAGGTCTGTTGATTTCAGTAGCGGCTTTTGTAGTTCATTTCACGTTCGGGTTTTACCGTGGACGGTTTAAAAGGTTTAGCCGTCCGTGGAGCAGGTGCCTCTACATACCGATTGTTATTAACATCGTTGTGCGGCGTTTTGTTCTCCACTGGGACTGGCAAACTGCGATGATTTATCTATGGCCCGCAACGTTGATCGCCCATATCCTCGGTGGATTTCTGGGGGCTCGTTACAGAATAGATGAACAGGATAGAATACGGAAACCATAGCCCCTAAGCCTTTATAAGAGAATTGCGATAGGGGAGCGTCTCTTAGGGAAGGCGCGTGAAATATGCAACCTATGTTATTCTCTCGCAACGCTTTCTAACGATTAGGTTTTCGCAAAAATTTCAATGCTTGTTGTTCTCCTGCAAGGAAAAATAAAAAGATGATAAAAAAAATCTACGTACCTGTTGACAATTCGGACTACTCGGACGCAAGTGTTGCTCTGGCAGTTGCGTTCGCGAGGAAGTTCGGCTCCCAATTGGTAGGTTCACACGTTTACGCCGCAAAAATGCACGATGTTCGCTTTAAACAGATGGAGTACACCCTGCCAGAGGAGTACCAAGACGAGGTCGAGCTTGAAAAACAGCGTCGTATCCACGATACGCTCATTACGATGGGACTGCAACTCATCTCGGACTCCTATCTTGAGGTGATGAAGCAGAAGTGCACTGAATTCGGGATCCCGTTTGAACCGAAAATGCCGGAAGGCAAACACTTTATAAAACTCGTTGAGGATATTCAGGAAAGCGATTACGATCTTGTGATTATGGGTGCACTCGGTATGGGTGCTGTCAAGGATAGTCTCATCGGTGGTGTCTGTGAACGCGTCGTCCGCCGTATTAATACCGATATGCTTATCGTCCGGGACCTGGAACCTATCGAAAAAAGTGAAGGAAATATTCTCGTCGGGATTGATGGAAGTCCAGAGTCTTTTTCAGGCTTGAAAACTGCGATACAGCTCGGACATAAGTTCAACAAACAGGTCGAAGCCGTCGGTGTCTACGATCCCTATCTACACTATATTGTCTTCAATTCTGTTGTGAATGTGCTCACGGAACGCGCCGCACGGACTTTCAGATTTAAAGAGCAGGAGCAACTCCACGAAGAGGTGATTGATACTGGCTTAGCAAAAATCTATCAATCGCATTTGGAGGTTGCACGCTCCATCGCAAAAGAGGAACACGACTACACCCTAAAAATTACCCTGCTTGATGGCAAAGCCTACGAAAAAATTCTACAATACGCCCGAAAAACAGATCCGTGGCTCCTCGTCTTAGGCAGAATCGGTGTCCACAGTGAACAGGATATGGACATCGGTAGCACCGCCGAGAATCTATTGCGCCTTGCCCCTTGCAACGTCCTCCTATCGAGCCAACGTTATTTCCCACAAATAGATGTGAAAGCGGAAGAGACGCTCGTCTGGACACAGGAGGCTTTGGACAGGATGGAGAAGGCACCATCCCTTGTCCGTGGCATTGCCAAGACAGCCGTCCATCGGTTTGCTATAGAGCGCGGACATTCTGTCATCACTGAGAGTGTCATTGACATGGCGATGGAAGCGATCATGCCGCAGCGTGCCTCTGAAAAATTGACCCGCGTCGCAAAAGAGATCGCTGAACAGAAGGTACTCGAGTCGGATGCCGTCCGAACGTACATCTGTTCCGAATGTGGCTACGCCGCACACAACCAACAACCCGTGAAATGTCCTGTTTGTAGTTCATCGCCGGAGCGTTTTCAGCGGGTGGACAAGGGATCATTGCAGAATATTGCTGTGGACGAAGGTGGCACTGCTGAGGAAGAGACATTTGATGGCGTGCGGCTCCAATGGTCGGAACAGGCGAAAAAGGCGTTGCGAAGTGTTCCGCGCGGCTATATGCGCCGAAACGTCAAAGCACGTATCGAGAAATCCGCACGTTCTCAAAAGATTGCCACTATCACAAACGCCTTCGCAACCGAAATTATTGATGACAGCATGGGTGAAGCGGCGGCAGTCCGTGAAGATGCTCCCGAACTTAGAGCCATGCAAGCGCAGACCGACGCTCGGAACACTGAAGTCGTTCGAGGTTTTGAGAGTCCGGTGTCGTGGACCCAAGAGGCAATCGAACGTTTGAATTTAGTACCTGCCGGATTTATGCGGAATATCACGCAGACCCGAATTGAACAGCGAGCACAAGAGAACAACATTACCCAAATTACGCTTGATTTCGCTGCACGGGTCATTGAAGACGGCAGGAGTCTCGCCAATGAGGTACTTGGTCAGTACTATCAACAGTCAAACCAGGATTGATATCCGCTTCATCCTAAAGCGTGGAGATTCCTTTGCTCCGTATCTTATAATAACTCAACTTGCCATCTGTGTAGCATCACCTGTTAGGTTGTGCATCTTAGGCACGCAGGAGACCCACGGTCTCCTACACTACGAAATGCCTCCGAATCATGGAACCGTTTGAGTGAAAATGGGAATGGCTGCCTAAAATCTTGTGAGTAGCAACCTGGGGTGTAATAGTGGACAAAAGTTCCAGAAGTTTGTAGGATATAGGTAATGTTACTCTGTTATAGGTAACTTTTGTCAATTGGTACGTTCTTAGGAGATTTACATGGGATCCCAAGATTCTCGCGTTGAGACATTTGAAGCTGCAACGGGTATTTTCGACAGGCCACGTCAGATTACGGTTTCAGATACCTATAACACCGATGTGGACGTTGTTCTCTTTAATGGAGATTGTAGCGAACTGCTAAAGAACATTCCCTCAAATTCAGTAGATTTAGTCATTACATCTCCCCCATACAACATCGGGAAAAAATACGAGAAGCAAACGTCCTTACAGTCATATCTAAAAAATCAGGAACCGGTAATTGCGGAAATGGATCGGGTGCTTGCTGCGACTGGAAGTCTCTGCTGGCAAGTGGGAAATTACGTCCAAAAAGGTGAAGTATTTCCGCTCGACATTTATTTTTATGAGATTTTCAAACGCTATGGCTTAAAACTACGGAATCGAATTATCTGGCGGTTTAATCACGGACTGCACTGCACAAAGCGATTCTCAGGTCGATATGAAACTATTTTGTGGTTCACGAAAAACGATACGTATGTTTTCAATCTCGACGCAGTGCGTGTTCCCGCAAAGTACCCAGGCAAACGACATTTCAAAGGTCCAAAGCGAGGCCAACTTTCAGGGAACCCGCTTGGCAAGAATCCTTCTGATATTTGGGATGTTGTCACACAAGGCTGGGAAGAAGGTGTTTGGGATATTCCAAACGTCAAAGCGAATCATCCAGAGAAAACAGAACATCCATGTCAGTTTCCAGTCGAGTTAGTCCAGCGATGTGTTTTGGCACTCACACAACCTGACGGAACTGTTTTAGACCCATATTGTGGTGTCGGATCTACTATTATCGCTGCCTTACAGCATGATCGAAAGGCGATTGCCGCTGAACAGGATTCAACCTATGTAGATATTATTCGTGAGAGGCTACAGTTATTTGCAGAGAATAAATTACCTCTCCGTCCTCTTGGAAAACCCATTCACAAACCAACGAAAAAAGACCGTGTTGCCCAGATACCATTGGAATTGATGTTTAAAGAAATTGAGCAGTAACTATTTTTGGATAAACTGTAAGTGTTAATTAACTGGCAGGACTTACGCAATTTTGACAATAATCCAGTCTATGAGAAGGCGAACTGACAAAAAATACACACGGTTTCCTGACACAACCTAACAGGTTATGCTACAGAAGCTCAGCAGGCGTAAGTCCTGACTGGTTCAGATGGAGAAAGAAATTATGAGTGAAATCCCAACGGTCACATTCCAAATCCTTGGTCCAAATGAAGGTGTTGCGGAAGGCTCACATCGAGGTTTATGGTTTAAGGTGAAATCGGATCCCCCGCCCCCAGAGAATCTTGTCGTTGGTTTGAAAGTCCGCTCGCCTAATGGCGAGGCTCAGCAGTCCGGCACTGTCATGATTTTGAAACATGAAAGCCATTCCGCAGATCTTTTTTTCAAAACAGAGGAAAGTAAAGTTGATGTATGGTTGGAGATTGAACCTTTTGATTCTCTCGCCAAATTAGAGTTTCCTATTTTCACAAACGAGGGCTATGTTATAGAGACTGGACACAAGTTTTTGGAATACAACGTGGGTAGTTTGTCGAAAATGATGCCTTATCAGTCGAACGGTCCTGAGCGAGGCGTGTGGACAAACAAAGATCAATAATTCACAGGTGTTAAGTCAAGTCGGTTAGGTCGCCTTCCGCTGCACTTATAGGCTACAACCTCGGGTATAATAACCCAAGTTGCCAGTTTGTCGCATAACCTGTTAGGTTGTGCATCTTAAGCCTGCAGGAGACCAACGGTCTCCTACGCTACGAAATGAAAAATGGGACGGGCTGCCTAAAATCTTCTGAGTAGCAACTTGGGTTATAATAGAGAACTAAAGTGCCAAGCCATAGCTGAAAACGAGGGCGGGTATAGAGAGAAGAACCTCCTTCTCAAAATTTGTCTGAACGAATCGTAAGGAAAATTAGAAAAATGCAACATATCCTAAAAAATACGCTAATATTCTTACTTGGGGTGTTCACCCTTATAGGGTCTTTGTCTGCCGGCAATTGGCACCAGTGGCGTGGACCGAACAATGATGGTGTCAGCCAAGAGACCGATGCACCTATCCACTGGAGCCGAACCGAGAATGTTCGTTGGCGTTTGCCACTTCTCGGCGCTGCCGCCTCTACCCCCGTTGTCTGGGAAGATAAAATTTTCCTCACCTCTGCTGAAGGCGATGCACTTGTTCTGATGTGTATCAGCACCGAAGGCGAAGAGCTCTGGAAGCGGACTTTAGGACACGGTAACCGTGTCATCCGCGGAGGCGAAGGCAATTCTGCCGCTCCGTCTCCTGTGACAGATGGCGAACACGTCTGGGCATTCCTCGGTACTGGGGATCTCGCCTGCTACGATTTCGATGGCAATCAGGTTTGGCATACCAATCTCGCCGACCGTTACGGTAGGTTCAACCTCTATTTCGTTATGTCAGCAACCCCACTGCTGGATAGGGATCGGCTTTACGTCCAGCTCATCCATAGCAATGCGTGGCTCGTGCTGGCACTCGACAAAATGACAGGAAAAGAGATCTGGAAGCATAACCGCAAAAGCGACGCAACTGAGGAGTGTGAACACGCCTATACTTCTCCTATTCTTTACCGCGATTCAGAAAGTGAATATCTCGTTGTACACGGCGCAGACTATGTTACCGCGCACAGTCTTGAGGATGGCAGTGAAATCTGGCGATGTGGGGATCTAAATCCGAAAGATAGGTATAACGACACTCTCCGATTCGTCGCTTCCCCGGTTGCAATGGAGGGACTCATCGTCGTTCCCTCTGCGAAAAATGGACCTGTTGTGGGCATTGATCCGGCAGCACAAGGTGATATCACGAACACTAAATGGCAACGTTGGAAACTTCGACAAGGGACACCAGATGTTCCCTCTCCGCTTATCCACGACGGTTTAGTTTATCTCTGTCGGGAAAACGGGGATCTGATATGTCTTGATGCCGAGACCGGCGAGCAACTCTATCGTGAGCGGACACATCGCCACCGACATCGCGCCTCACCGATCTATGCGAACGGGTTCGTCTATCTTACATCTCGGGACGGTGTTATCACCGTTGTGAAAGCGGGACGTGACTTTGAAGTTGTTGCCAGCAACTCAATAGGAGAAATTATCGCGGCATCTCCCGTTCTCTCAAACGGGAGGCTCTATCTGCGCAGTTATAAGGCACTCTATGCGATCGGTCGGAAGGAATGATTTTCTAACAATTCAATATGAGCTGCTGCGTCCGTTGTCCTTGCAGATGCTCAATCTTTAAGGAACTTTTCAAACCGAAAACATGTCCTTTAACCAATTTTAGAACGAGATTGACAGCGGAAATCCCGCTCAGACATCATCGTTAGAAAGATGAAAAGTTACAAAGAGTTACCAAGCGATGCCGGCTCCAATATTATCGGACAAGTCACGGCACAGGTGAACCGTGTCCAGAAACGACTCGCCTCGGTCAAACACACAGTCGCAATTATGAGCGGGAAAGGTGGTGTTGGCAAAAGTTCACTCACCGCGAACCTCGCCGCAGCACTTACACTGAAGGGTAACACAGTCGGGGTTGTGGATGCCGACATCAACGGACCTACGCTCGCCAAGATGATGGGGGTGCGTAACGCTACTTTGGGATACACACCCGCTGGAGTCAAGCCTGCTGTTACCGCTCTCGGCACCAAACTTATCTCTATGGATTTACTCTTGGCAGAAGATGATGCTCCGGTCCTCTGGAATGCTCACACCCAAAAGGATGCGTTCACGTGGCGTAGCACGATGGAGGTCAGCGCGCTCCGGGAATTCATCGCCGATACCGAGTGGGGATCCCTGGATTATCTTCTGCTGGATTTGCCACCCGGAACCGAGCGACTTCCAAACGTAGTAGAACTTGTCCCTGACCTTGGCGGTGTGGTCGTCGTAACAATCCCGTCAGAGGTATCGCAACTCATTGTGAAAAAATCGGTAACAATGGCAAAAGACGTTCTGAATATCCCAATCATCGGCGTTGTCGAAAATATGGCTTTCTATGTCTGTCAGCACTGTGGCGAGGAGGAACCGCTCTTTTCTGCTGGCGAGGCACTGGATACTGCATTCCAGCAGGTGATCCTCGGAAGTGTCCCCTTTGATCCACGACTCGCCCGTTCTGGTGACGACGGAACGCTTTATCTTGATGAATACCCGGACGCGCCCGCGAGCAAGGCACTCATGCAGGTAGCTGAAAAAGTTCAAGCGTTTTTGAAGAAAAGTCCGTGAAATACTCACATTGTTTAACAGCAAGGAAAAATTAAAAAGGAAAGTTTGAAAAAATGAAGTTCTTATGTACAGACTGTGACACGGCGATGAAATTTAAAGACGTAACCCGTCCCGAACAAGGCTCCGTGACAGCACTTTTTGAGTGTCCTGACTGCTTTACAGAGATCGCCATGTTCCTCAATCCGTCGGAGACTCAGATGCTAAAATCCTTGGATCTCAAACTGGGTGGGAACAACGAGGCAGCGCAGCCGATGCAGATGGTGCGTTCACAGTTAGAAACCGCAAAAACCGAAGCGATGCCTAACGAGTTTTCCGCAGAAGTGAGTTCGGGCGGAACTGCTGAAGGTGGCAAATGCCCCTTTACCTCTGTCATCTCGGACGCATTTCAGGAGGAACCAGAACGTGTCGAGCCGACCGGTCCCGTCTGGTCAGCAGAGGCACTTGAACGCTTAGAACGGATTCCGGCGTTTGTCCGTCCTATGGCGAAGATGGGGATTGAGAGTTTCGCGAAAGACAACAGATACGATGAGATTACAGGCGAAGTCATGGATGCCGCACGCGGAAACTTCCCCACACAATTCTAATGCCGATCCCCAACAAGGTAGGTGCGGTTTCTAACCGCACCCTCAATATTCGAATTCGCTTGTAGATTGGGTTGAACGCAGTGAAACCCAACACTAGCCCCTACCTTTAAGGAGTGGATGCCATCACTCCTCAAGTTGATGCACAACAGCGAGTGGCGTTGCGGCGAGTAGACCTGCATCAATCGGAATAGTGACACCGGAGATCCATTTCGATTCGTCACTGGCGAGAAAAACGGTTGCCCAGGCGACATCCCAAGCAGTTCCTTCCGTACCGAGTGGTCCGATGAGTCGTCGCCGTTCCCGCTCCGCTTCACTCAAATACGGCGCAGGGAATGACGCGTAAAGATGTCCAGGCGCGATGCAATTCACTCGAATGTTGTCTCGTCCATGATGAACTGCCATCACTGTTGTTGCAGAAATCATCCCACCTTTCGCAGCCGCGTATGGCAAATTCCGAGAGGAACCCGCACGCAGTGCATCGATAGACGAGACATTGATAATTGAACCTCCGCCTGCCTCAGCCATCCGAGGCACCGCATGCTTGCATGCCATAATCATGCTTTTGAGATTGACATCCATGACTCTGTCCCACTTCTCTTCGTCCACTTGTGTGACTACCCCGGAGCCGCCAAGTCCTACGTTGTTGAAGAGGACGTTCACTTTGCCAAAATGTTCGACGGCGGCTTCTACCATTCCAGCACAGGCTTCCTCTGTAGACAGATCACCGATGAACACCGATGCTTCGCCTCCTTCTGCCTCGATCTCTGCAAGCGTAGTGTTGGCGTTCTCAGGGGAGATGTCCGCTAACAATACTTTCGCACCCTCTCTTGCGAAGAGCATTGAGGTCGCATAGCCGGTGCCGTCCACTTCTCCTTTTCTGCCTGCACCTGTAACAATTGCAACTTTCCCATTCAATCGGTCCATATTTTAGATGTTCCTTGCGGGTAAGTAACGTGAGTTGGAATTCTCACGTGCCTTTTTCTATAGTCGCCCGCGCCGTTGTTGCGGGCTTGCGTGTTTAGGTGGAAGGTTGAAAAATTGGTAGTCCATTCTTCCTTTCTAATGATCCAATCGTGGCTTGAGCGAAAACCTGCTTGTAATCCAATGGAGCACAGTGAAGATGCCATGGATTAAAAACCGTTGCCCGCAAATTTGCATTTAGCCAATCCCTAACTTATCGTTAATCTCCTTCTGGTAGCCTTCCAGTTCGCAATTTTCGATCTCTGCAATCGTCACTGGACGACCGAACCACCCTGATTCGTAGACTGCCATGCAGATGGCTTCCGACCGCATGCCTTCGACGGCATCCACTTCCGGTTTACCGCCGCTCCGAATGGCATCGGCGAAGTATTTCAGTTCAATCGCGACGGTGTCTTCCACACCGCCCGGGAAGTAGTATTCCCGTTCCGAGTCGCTGAGGCTATCCGTGAATTCCTGCATGAGATCATCGTTGGAGATCGGTTCGCCGCCGCGCGGCACCAACCCCTGGTTCCAATCGAGCGAGCCTTTGCTGCCGTAAACAGTGTGTTGACGGAAACTGTGTCCGGGGGCAGAGCCGACCCATGTCCACTGTGCTGTAACGCCCTGCTCAAACTTGATGGTAGCGATCATCGCGTCCTCAACGTCAACAGCGTATCCACCTTCTCTGTCTGCTGGGTTATCGTAGCGGAAAGGTTCATAAGCCTTGTTGATTGCATAGACCTCCTCGGCTTCCATACCGAGGATATAGCGCATCAGATCCGTGAAATGCACGCCGCCGTCTAATGCCCAACCGCCGCCTGCGTCCATCTTGAAGTTGCGCCAACCCCATTTTCCTAAGCCTTCACCGACCTCTACCCAGAAGAACATACGCGGATCACCGATACGTCCTTGAGCGACTGCCCAACTGCGGGTGCGTTGGATGCGCGCCAGACGATAATTTTCAGCGACAGAGATAATCTTGTCGTTTCGAGCCGCGGCGTCCATCATCAGTTGACATGCCCGCATTGTGATACCGAACGGCTTTTCAATAATAACATGTTTTCCAGCCTCGAGCGCAGGTACGGCAAGAGTGTGATGGGCACTATGCAGGGCACAGATGTCAACACACTCCAAATCAGGGTGCTTCGCTAACATCTCATCGAGTTCTGTGTAGACGGCTGGTTTCGTACCACCTTGGAATTCGTGTGCCTGATTTGCTCGTTCTTCAGCACGTTCCACTGCGATGTCACACGCCGCTACAATTTCATAATCTCTGATTCCTTTCGACCAGAGTTCGCTATACCCACCCATGTGCGCACCGGACATACCACCGCATCCGACTAATCCCATTTTAATTCGTTCTGCCATGTAAGTCTCCTTATGTATCTCTCGTAATTTACGCGGACCCAACACGTTTCAACAAGTGAACATGCGAAATTATATGTGCCCCCCAATCTCATGTCAACATTTTTATCTCTGGGTAGAGCCATTCAGTGCTACTGTAACCCAGCTTGCTACCTTATAGCATAACCTGTTAGGTTGTGCATCTTCGCACCGAAGACGACACGGAATACACCTAATCTTTCACAAAAATGAAGGATACTCTCTGAAGAACGGGTGTTCGTGTATCTGAAATCATAGAGGTAGCAAATTGGGTTACTATAACCTAACGTGCTACGGACAAGTTTTAGACAGATGCTGTTTTTCAGTGAAAACCCTTCAGTATTTGGATACTTTCACAGCGTCCACTTAAGTTTGTGCCCATTTATGCACAGGAAACCGACAGCCTATGCTACATAACTCACAACTTAGGTTACTATAGGAGCAATCTCCGCCTTGTGATACATTAGGATGGTTGACTTAACATTCGTGTTCTGGTAGAATACCGCAATAAAGGGGGATATGACGATGTGTACTACAGATACAAAATTCATCTATAGTCTCAAGTGTCTTTTCATCGCAATAACGGTTTTGGCACTGCTCGGTGGTCTGTCTACGGAGGCAGCGGTTGATGAACACACCGTCGCTGTCTGGCTCTTTGAGGAGGGAAGTGGAGATGTCGTGAAAGACGTTTCCGGTAACGGGCACGATGGCGAATTCGCGGGGAAACCTGAATGGGTCAAGGCAAAATTCGGTGGAGGATTGGAATTTCCTGGAAATGACAGTGGGTATGTTGTTGTCAAGTCCACTAAAAAACTGGAGTTAGAAACGCTCAGTATTGAAGCGTGGGTCAAAGTAGCAGAGGGCACAGGGAAATGGCAGGGCATCATCTGTAAACAGCAGGCGGGGTGCAACAATCGAAACTACGGTATCTGGGTTCATGTAGATCAGCATGTGCTGCATTCAGAAATTGGAGCAAATGGAGCGTGTGGATTTAGTATAGATGGCACAACCAAGATCACCGATGACAAGTGGCATCATCTCGCCTTTACCTATGATGGCAAAATGGGGCGGGCTTATGTCGATGGTGAATTGGAGATCGAAGCACCGAATGGCACCACATTTCAGAGTGCAGATCCGATTACAATCGGTGTGCCGAACCTCAATAACGCGAATGGATTGAAAGGTGTCATTGACGAGGTACGCATCTCCAATGTCGCACGAACCGAAGAGGAAATTCAAGAAGCGATGGATGTCGGATTAGCCGCAATTCTCAGTGTTGAACCCAGTGGCAAACTCGCAACACGTTGGGGATACCTTAAAAAACATGCACCATAAGATCCTTCAAAGCCGGTAGGTAACCCAGGTTGCTACTATACCCTAAGTTGCTACCTTATAGCATCACCTGTTAGGTTGTGCATCTTCGGACGCAGGAGACCCACGGTTTCCTACGCTACATAATTTGTGCACATTTATGCACAGGCTGACAGCCTATGCTACGGAACTGGCAACTTGCGTTAAGGTTACTATAAACGAAAAATGGAGAACAGATTGAGGAAAATATTAATCTACTTATATCTACTGTTGTTTTGTGGCACTCTACTCGCTTTCGGACAAGGACTACCAATAGCGGTGCCAGAGGAGGTGGGTGTTTCTACCAAACGCCTCAAACGCATTCGACCTCTCCTGCAAGATTATGTCAATTCAGGACAACTGCCTGGATTCCTGACGGTCGTGGCGAGACGCGGAAAAATCGTTCATTTTGAGACCATCGGCAGGCGAGACGTTGAGGAGGACAAACCCGTTGAGCCAAATACGATATTCCGTATCTATTCCATGTCTAAACCGATTACCAGTGTTGCAGTGATGATGCTTTATGAAGAAGGACATTTTCAACTCGGTACCCCCGTCTCCAAATTTATTCCTCAGTTTGAGAACATGAAGGTCTACAACGAGGACCAGACTGAAATCTTGGATACGAAGAAAGAGGTAACTATCAAACACCTCCTCATGCATACCGCTGGGTTGACTTACGGCTGGGGCAATAAACCTGTTGATGAACGCTACAAAGAACTCAAAATCTTTGAGACCGGCTCGACATTAGTTGATATGGTAAAAAAACTCGGCAGTATCCCGCTCGTTCACGAACCGGGTGAAAGATGGACTTATGGTGTCTCAACGGATGTGCTCGGTTACCTCGTGGAGGTGGTTTCAGGGATGCCGTTTGAAGAGTTTCTCCAAGCGCGCCTCTTTGGTCCCCTCGGTATGGTAGACACAGCGTTCTCAGTGCCACCGGAGAAAGTGAACAGGTTTGCGGCACTCTATAGACCGAATAAAGAGAATGGACTGGAACGTGTCGAAAATGCCCCGCTCGCGAACGATGAAATCAGTTTTTTCCCATCAGGCGGTGGGGGCCTCGTTTCAACCGCTGCAGATTATATGTGATTTTGTCAAATGTTGCTCAATGGCGGTGCGTTAGACGGTGTCCGCATATTGGGCAAAAAGACGGTTGAACTCATGCGCTACCCCCATCATGATGATTGGTTTGGACTCGGTTTTGCTGTCGTCACGGATAAGGAACCCCCAAACATTCTGGAGTCCGTAGGGAATTTCAGTTGGGGTGGTGCTGCCGCTACCACCTTCTGGATCGACCCTGAGGAAGAATTAATCGGCTTGCTTATGACGCAGCTCCTCAGAAACCCTTACCCTTTCCAGCAACAATTCAAAGTCTTAACCTATCAGGCACTCACTGAATAGTATCTGTCAGACCAGCGATTTTCAATATCCGGTTATACATATCACAGCGGGCTATTTCTTGTGGTAACTGATAACTGGCAAGCATCTCGTAGGAGATTTTGAAGGTTCCAATATTGAAAGAGGAAAACGAATTGAGAAAATTATTCGTCTACATATATGTATTACTGTTTTGTACCACCACACTCGTTTTCGGACAAGGTCTTCCGATGGAGGTACCGAAGGATGCCGGTGTTTCTGCTGAACGTCTTGCACACATCCGTCCAGCCATGCAAAATTATGTTGATGACGGACGTATACCGGGCTTCCTGACGGTCGTGGCAAGACGCGGAAAAATCGTTCACTTTGAAACCATCGGTATGCGAGATATTGAAAATAATAAACCTATTGAAGCAGACACAATATTTCGTATCCATTCTATGTCGAAACCGATTACCAGTGTTGTGGTGATGATGCTTTATGAAGAAGGACATTTTCAACTCGACACGGCTGTGTCCGATTTCATCCCAGAATTTAAAAGTATGAAGGTCTACAACGAGGATCAGACCGAAATTTTAGATGCGAAGAAAGAGGTAACCATCAAACATCTTCTCATGCATACCGCTGGGTTAGTCTACGGCTGGGGCAATGAATCGATCGATAAACGTTATCAGAAGGCGAACCTTTTTCAGCCCGGCACCCCGCTCGGGGATACAGTGAAGAAACTTAGCGAAATCCCACTCGCTCATGAACCCGGTGAAAAGTGGACTTATGGTGTCTCAACGGATGTGCTCGGCTATCTCGTGGAAGTGGTTTCAGGAATGCCGTTTGAAGAATTCCTCCAAACACGCCTGTTTGAACCCCTCGGTATGGTAGACACCGCATTTTCAGTGCCTATAGGGAAGTTGGACAGGTTTGCTGCAGTGTATCAACTGACGACAAAAGACAGAATGAAAGGTAGTAAAGAGAAAGAAAAATGGATGACAGGTGATAAAAAAGAAAAAATGAAGTTGGAACGTGTGGATAAAGATCCACGACTCGAGAGCGGTGAGATCCGTTTCTTTCCAGGGGGAGGTGGCGGACTCGTCTCAACTGCTTCGGATTATATGCGATTTTGTCAGATGTTACTCAATGGAGGCGAACTCGACGGTGTCCGCATACTAAAGAAAGAAACGGTTGAACTCATGCGCTACCCCCATCACGATGGTTGGTTTGGACTCGGTTTTTCTGTCGTAAGGGATAAGACATCGAAAGATAGGGATGATAAAGAACCTAAAGATACACCTGAGTCTATAGGAAGTTACAGTTGGGGCGGTGCCGCCGGTACCCTCTTCTGGATTGATCCTGAAAAAGAGTTGATCGGTTTGCTCATGACGCAAATCAGTGACGTGTCCTCTTCCCATGATCAGTTTAAAGTGCTAACCTATGAGGCACTCACGGAATAGTAGTCAGTCGTGCTGAATGCTACACGTGCATTCAGCGTTGATTCTCTACGTACTGACGACTACCCTATAGGAGACTTAATGACAATATATGAAGGGTTACCGCGAGCGATTCCTGAAGATGTGGGCGTATCGACCTCGCGGTTGGAACGTATTGCACCTATCATGCAAGGCTATGTTGACAACGGAAAGATCCCTTGTGCCTTGACAATGGTAGCACGTAAAGGCAAACTCGTCCATTTTGAAAAGTTTGGGATGCAGGATGTCGCTGCCGCCAAACCCGTAGAATATAACACCATTTTCCGCATCTACTCGATGACGAAGCCAATTACCAGCCTCGCAGTGATGATGCTCTATGAGGAAGGACATTTTCAACTCAGCACACCGGTTGCCGAATTTGTTCCCGCTTTCCAGGACATGAAAGTCTACACTGAAGATGGCAGTGCTATTGTTGATGCGGCGCGCGAGGTGACAATAAAACATTTACTCACACATACTGCTGGGCTTATCTATGAGAGTGATCGGGAGGATCACCCGATTGATCAGCAATATGAGGATGCCGACCTCTATGGCGGTGACCTCGCGAATATGATACAGAAACTCGGAAGTATTCCACTCTTTCACCATCCAGGTGACGCATGGAAGTACGGTATGTCTACCGACGTGCTCGGTTACCTTGTAGGGATCGTCTCCGGTATGCCGTTTGAGACGTTTTTGAAGACTCGTATTTTTCAGCCTTTAGGCATGAACGACACAGGCTTTTCGGTGCCAGTTAAAAATGCTGACCGATATTCGAAGGTCTACGAATTCGGAGGAGATGGGGAGCTTCAGGCAATTGAAAAGGTCCACGCTGCAACTGGACCGCTGACTTTTTTTCATTCTGGTGGCGGAGGGCTACAATCGACCGCACCGGACTACCTCCGCTTCTGCCAGATGATACTCAACGGTGGTGAACTCGACGGCGTACGGTTGCTTGGAAGGAAGACGGTTGAACTTATCACGATGGACCATATTTCTAACAGTTGGCAACCCAATCAGAGAACCGGGTCCGGTTTCGGACTTGGGTTCGCCGTTGTCACGGATGTCGCTGAAACGCATACACTCGGTTCTTTGGGAACTTGCGGTTGGGGAGGCATGGCTAGTACCACGTTTTGGATTGATCCTGTGGAAGAGTTGATCGGCGTTTTTATGACACAATTGGTCGGTGCCGATTCACCGTTCCACGCCCAATTCCGGGTACTTGCCTATCAAGCATTAACTTGATAAGCGTTATCACAAGAGGACCTGGTGTATATCGGGACCTCTTAACTGACAACTGATAATTTCTCATGGGAGGCTTCTATGGCGAGATATGGATATGAAGGATTACCGCGCGCAGTGCCTGAAGAGGTAGGCATATCAACATCACGATTGGAACGCATCGCTCCGGTCATGCAAGGCTGGGTTGACGATGGAAAAATCCCCGGTGCGCTAACGATGATAGCGCGTGAAGGCAAACTTGTCCATTTTGAAAAGTTCGGTATGCAGGATGTTGCCACTGCAGAACCGCTGGAATTTGATACTATTTTCCGCATTTATTCAATGACGAAGCCGATTACCAGCCTCGCAGTGATGATGCTCTATGAAGAGGGACATTTTCAACTCAACACCCCTGTCTCCGAATTTATTCCCGCTTTCAGAGATATGAAAGTCTATGCTGAAGGTGGAGAGGCTGTTGTTGACGCAGAAAGCGAAATGACGATAAAGCATCTGCTCACGCATACTTCTGGACTTATCTATGGCGGTGAGGGAGATCATCCGATTCATCAGCAGTATAGAGATGCCAACTTTTATGGATCTACACTCCGAGGAATGTCAAAGAAACTCGGGGCTATTCCTCTTGCTTATCATCCCGGTGCTTCGTGGAGTTACGGTATGTCTACCGATGTCCTCGGGCATTTCGTCGAAGTGGTTTCTGGGATGCCGTTTGCACAGTTTTTAAAAAGAAAAATCTTTGACCCCTTGGATATGCCAGATACTGCCTTCTCTGTTTCCAGCAGGAAGGGGGACCGGTATGCGACCCTATACGAACCTGCTGAAGATGGCGGTATTCAAGTCATTGAAAACGCACTTGTTTCCAGCGGACCGCGCAGCTTTTTCCATTCTGGGGGTGCGGGGCTACAGTCAACCGCGGCGGATTACCTTCGCTTCTGCCAAATGCTACTCAACGATGGTGAACTTGATGGGGTTCGATTGCTTGGAAGGAAAACCGTTGAACTCATTAGAATGAACCATATCTCTGACGAGTGGCAGCCACTTGAGAGAATAGGATGCGGTTTCGGACTTGGGTTCGCTGTCGTCACGGATGTTGCTGAAACGCATGCTCCGGGTTCCTTAGGAACTTACAGTTGGGGTGGACTCGCAAGTACGACATTTTGGATTGATCCTGGAAGATTTAATCGGCATCCTGATGACGCAATTGATAGGCGACTCACCGTTCCACGCCCAATTCCGAGTCCTTACCTATCAGGCGATTATTGATAAAACTTGTAAAGAGGCTCCAAGTAAAAAGGAAGAAATATTATGAAAATAGCAGTCGTAACCGGTGAACACGGATTTCAGGAAAAACAATTTGATGCCGTATTTGAAAGTATGGAGGATGTTCAATTCGTCCGGGAAGATCTGGACGACTTTGTAGACGACCCAAGCCAAAAGGACTACGATGCTGTTGTCTTTTACAATTTTCACCGCCCCTATCCCACGGATGCGCAAGCACAGGCTATTCTCGGTATAACGGAACGCGGGCAAGGCATGGTAATTCTACATCACGCCATCTTAGCGTTTCCAGAATGGGATGCCTATTCCGAAATGTGCGGTATCCATGAACGCGACTTTGGATACCATCCTCGGCAGACGTTACAGGTGCAAATCGCCGATGCGACTCACCCAATCACGGAAGGTCTCGCCGAATGGGAGATGGGTGACGAAACCTATACCATGAAATCCGCTGGGGATGATAGTTCGATCCTGTTGACAGTCGATCATCCAAATAGTATGGATGTGTTGGGATGGGCGCGTGAGTACGGCCATTCTCGTATCTTTTGTTTTCAGAGCGGACACGACGATGTTACCTTTTCTAATCCAAACTTCCGAGAGGTACTGAAGCGCGGCATTCACTGGTGCACCAAAACGTAATAGAAGGGAGAGGAAAAATGGAAGTCTCCCATCTTTCCAACCAAATCTGTAGCCCGTAATGGAATGGAGGGCAGATATATGGAAGGCACGTCAAAGGTTCAAATTCACGGCGTTTCTCCGCAAGGTATCATAAAAATTCTTTTTTTCCTTTTAACGATATTCACAAACGCAGATGGAGAGAGAGTGATGGCGCATACAATGTATTCAGTAGCCGTAGAAACAGTCAGTGGTTTTCAAGTTCACTACCTCCAGCAAGATGGAAAGGCTGTCGCTGAGGTCGTTCCTGCGCTTGGGAACAACTGCTACGCCTTCAAGGTCGCAGATGGGGATACTTGGTTGAACGTGATAGATGTCCCACCGGATCTCGCTACCTTGGAGGAACGTCCGACTGCTTACGGTAATCCGATTCTGTTTCCCTTCCCCAATCGCATCCGCAACGGTACGTGGCAGTTTGAAGGAGAGACCTATCAGTTCGACAAAGCACCGGATTCTCCAACGACAATCCACGGTTTGTTGTTGAATCTGCCGTATCAGGTTGAAAGCCATATCGCCGATGAAAACGGAGCAATACTCGTCTGCTCACTTAATTCTCAAGATTTCCCCGATGTCAGTTGTCAGTATCCGTTCCCTTTCAGAATTGAGATTACCTATGCACTCAAAGATGCCGTGCTAACGATGGGGATTGCTGTGAAAAATATAGGGGATCGGAATATGCCGATGGGGTTTGGTATCCACCCGTATTTTCGCGTAGACCTCAGCACCGAGGCAAATGCCGCCGAAGCAATAATTACCGTCCCTGCTGCGAAGTATTGGGAATTAGACGAGGTCCTCGTACCAACCGGTACACAACATCATGTCGCTGACACACTGGATCTCCGAAATGGACAACCGTTCGCGAAACTGAAGCTCGACCATGTTTTTACGGACGTGCAATTGGTTGATGGTGTCAGTCGATGCCTCATTGAAAATAAAGATACAGGATACGGCATGGTGATGGAATCGGATGCACAATTCAGGGAGCTCGTTGTCTATACGCCGCCTGATAGAGATGCCATCTGTTTTGAGCCCTATACCTGTCCGACGGATGCCATCAATTTGGAGGCAAGAGGTATTCCTGCAGGTGTGATAGTGCTTGCTCCTGATGAAACCTTTTCTGGAACTGTCCGCTTCATGCTCCAATGAAACTTATCGTACTGCTACTTTTTCCAGTTTTGCTGCTAATCCCGCAACCTTCTATAGCAATCCGAGAGGGAACAGCGACTGCTGAGGTTTTTATTAAGCACTACGCGCAGTCCGGTGATTATGGCAGGTTCGCTCTCTGGCAGGAAGCCGCGGCAGAGTGTCTCACACACATCTCTGTTCCGATGAGCGAAATTGTGTACGACTACTACAAAAAGTACGGCTACGAGAAATGGGCAGCGCGGGCGAAGAAAGAAGTTCAAGAAATTCAGAAGCAGTACTCGCACTACCGCACGAGTGCCGAAACGGCGTGGCAGCAATCGGAAACATTAGAAGATAGCCTGAATGCCGAGCGTGAGAATATCGCAAAATTTATTGCAACGTGGCTACCGCGCTACCCAAGTCGGTTTTACGAGTTTGGTATCTATCCTACCTTTTTCAAGAAACAGCGGGAGTTAGCGGAGCAGAAAGGCGATTATGTAAAGGTGCTTCACCTCGAAGCGGATGCCGCGGAGATGTGTGCCGCACAGTATGAACGAATTCCAATTGCTTACGGACTCAAACGTTATGAAAAATTTCGGGATGCCTACCTCCGACATGCGATGCACCTTCGCACACTCACAGCGCAAAATCCAATAACGTTACCACCAGAGATAGATAAAGGCAAGCGGATACTGGGTTCGTTGGAAACACAGAATATCCCTTCTCAGAAAACAAGAGATACTGTCATTCAGATCGCAAAATCGGATATGCGAGTACAAACAGCTTTGGTTGGTCAAAACGGAGTTCACGCATATCCGTCATTTCAAGGATTCGTGTGGATAGTCAGTTTCTCTAATCACAGTAGTGGGAACCTTGCGACTGCAATTGTTGATAAAAAGGCGGTAAAAGTGTTGGATGTGTATTCCCAGTTGCTACATCGAAACTTGCTTAGGGTGCCATTACAGTAAGCCCTTCTTTGATGATTTCAATTGTAGCAGGGGTTTCGCACATCGGCTCACCATCGACATAACAGCATGGGGGTGTCGGTCTCAATTGTTAAAGTGCGGGTCTGGTGCATGGATACGGCAGGATGCGAAACATGTCCACCCCAGAAGAGCGTTACCATGAGTCGTAACACCGTTAGAGAGGACACTGGACGGATAATACAGACATCGAAAAGTCCATCGTCGATGCGAGCATTCGGTACAATCTGAAATCCACCGCCATATCGATTCGTGATGCCTGTTGCAGCGAGAAGGAGCGGCCCCTCATGGACACCAAAATCGCCCTCAAGACGTACAAATGGCGGCTCGTAATAGAAAAGTGTCTCCACCGCGGCGTACGCATAGGAGGCAGTCCCTGCAAACAGTGGTGTTCCTTTCGCTGCACGGCGACTCACTTCTGTATCGTAACCACAGGTGGCGATAGTGGTGAAGTAGTTGTCAGTTGTTGGTTGTCGGTTATCAG
>RKRR01000120.1 GCA_007571305.1 Candidatus Poribacteria bacterium
TACAAACTCGCAGAATATTACACCCCTTTTTCAACAAGATACCACGCTGCCTTTCGACAAGGCAGCTTGAAAATCATAATATTGTCCAAACTTTAGTAAATCCTAGATCGAAATGGAAATTGTATCGGTTTGTATTAACGAAAGATGTGCTTATGAGTGCCAGAAAGATCATTCCCACTGGAATTGCGACGGTCTTATGAAAGTAACGGTTTCAGCCAACGTCTCACTGCTTCGATGTCCATACCGATACGTTCTGCGTAATCCGAGACTTGATCTTCTCCAATTCTACTGATGCTGAAATACCGCGCTTCTGGATGCGAATAATACCATCCACTCACAGAGGCGGCTGGTAACATCGCCAGATTCTCGGTGAGAGAGATACCCGTATTTTCTGTAACGCTCAGGAGTTCAAACAATACCCGTTTTTGGTTATGGTCAGGGCATGCGGGGTACCCCGGTGCTGGACGTATCCCGCGGTACTTTTCAGCAACCAAGGCTTGATTATTCAACCTCTCATCAGCGGCATAACCCCAAAGCTTTGTGCGGATATGCTGATGCATCCGCTCTGCAAACGCCTCCGCCAGCCGATCTGCTAACGCTTTTGCCATAATACTGTTGTAATCGTCCTGTTTCTGCTCAAACTCAGCACAGAATTCAGAGACACCGATACCTGTTGTCACAGCAAATGCCCCGATAAAATCCGGAACTCCCGTTGTTTTTGGAGCGATGAAATCACCCAAGCTGAGGTTTGGCCTCGTAAAGGGTTGTTCCGTCTGTTGACGCAGGTGGGGCAAGGTAGCAATCACTGTCGCCCGCGCTGCATCTGCGTATATTGCAGTATCTTCACCGACAGCGTTGGCTGGAAAAAGCCCGATAACGGCGCGCGCCTGAAATCTTTTCTCTTCGACGATAACGCGAAGGAGCGTTTCAGCATCTTTAAGGAGTTTACGCGCTTCCTCACCGACTTCTGGATTCTTCAGTATATTCGGATATTTACCGCGGAGGCCCCAAGTCGTGAAGAAGGGACTCCAGTCGATATAGTCAACGAGTTCCGCTAACGGGTAGTCTTCAAAGACCTCGGTGCCTAACCTGCACGGCGTAGGGGGTTGGTAATTTCGCCAATCCAGTGTGGATCTCCGTTCCTGAGCGACGGAGAAAGGAAGCAGGTTTGCCTGTTGCCGATTTTGAGCGCGCCGCTCTCGGATATCAGCATATTCGTCACGGGTCTGCTCTGTAAAGGTCTGTCGTCTTTCGTCACTCATCAACTCACTGACAACGCCAACACTTCGAGAGGCATCCCTGACGTGAATTGTTGGACCGCTATAAGCGGGTTCAATTTGAACGGCAGTATGTACCTTTGATGTCGTCGCGCCACCAATAAGGAGTGGGATTTGGAAACCTTCACGTTCCATCTCACCAGCGACATGTACCATTTCATCCAAGGAGGGTGTAATGAGTCCACTCAATCCGATAATATCGGCGTTCTCTTTTCGCGCCGTTTCCAGAATGTCTTCAGCAGGTGCCAGCACACCGAGATCAATGACTTCGTAATTGTTGCACCCAAGTACGACACCAACGATGTTCTTACCGATGTCATGGACATCGCCCTTCACCGTCGCGATTACAATTTTGCCTCTGGATTGGATAGCACCTTTCGCCTGCTCTTTTTTAATGTATGGAACGAGGTGTGTAACCGCCTTTTTCATGACTCGCGCGCTTTTGACGACCTGTGGAAGGAACATCTTACCGTCCCCGAAGAGTTCACCGACGCGATTTATACCGTCCATTAGCGGGCCTTCGATTACGTGTATAGGACGTTCATAATTGAGCCGTGCTTCCTCTGTATCGGCTTCAATATGTTCAACAATCCCTTCGACAAGCGCGTACCGTAGGCGTTCTTCGACTGACAGTTTCCGCCATTTCCTACTTACACGTTTCTTTTTTCCCTTTCCTTTCAGTGTATCCGCGAGATTAACGAGTCGGTCAGTTGCATCCTCTCGGCGGTTGAACAGAACATCTTCTACTGCTTCTAAGAGCGGTTTCGGCAGATCGTCATAAACAGCGAGTTGTCCAGCGTTGACAATCCCCATGTCCATACCAGCGTTGATGGCGTGATAAAGAAACGCGGCGTGCATCGCCTCGCGCACCGTGTCGTTGCCACGGAAGGCGAAAGAGATATTGCTGACCCCCCCACTGACTAAGGCGGACGGACACATGGCTTTAATCTGTTCGCAGGCTTCAATAAACGCCTTCGCGTATTCGTTGTGTTCCTCAATACCGGTCGCAACAGCAAAGATATTCGGATCGAAAATGATATCCTCCGGTGGAAACCCAATCTGTTCTGTCAAGAGTTGGTACGCCCGACGACAAATCTCTACTTTCCGTTCGTAGGTATCCGCCTGACCCTCTTCGTCGAACGCCATGATGATAACGGCGGCACCGTACCGCTGAATCAGCCGTGCTTTCGCTAAGAAATCTTCCTCCCCTTCTTTCAAACTGATTGAGTTAACGATGCCTTTGCCCTGAACACACTTCAAGCCTGCTTCTATCACTTCCCATCGACTGGAGTCCAATATAATAGGCACGCGACTAATATCCGGCTCTGCCGCGATGAGGTTGAGGAATTTGACGATCGCGGTTTTGGCATCTAACATGCCTGCGTCCATATTAATGTCGATAAGTTGTGCCCCGTTCTCGACTTGATCTCTAGCGACTTCTAGCGCGGTCTCATAGTCCCCCTCTTTAATGAGCGTTGCGAATCGGCGGGATCCTGTTACGTTTGTCCGCTCACCAACGTTAACAAAGAGAGAGTCAGGTGTGATGTTAAATGCCTCTAAGCCACTGAGACGACAGGCCCGTTTTTGTGGTGCTGGTTCCCGCGGTGTGTATTCAGCCGCTACTTCGGCAATTTTTTCGATGTGCTCAGGTTGACATCCGCAACATCCGCCGACGATATTGACGAACCCGTTTTGCGCGAAATCGTGCATCCACTCTCCCATTTCAGTTGGAGTCTGAGTATATTGACCAAGTTCATTGGGGAGTCCCGCGTTGGGGTAACAAATAACGGGTATATCCGTTATTTTCGCCATTTCGGCGAGATACGGACGAATCTGTTGTGCACCGAAGCCACAGTTCAACCCGACAGCAAGCAGATTCGCGTGCCGAACCGAGTTCCAGAAGGCTTCGACTGTTTGTCCGGAGAGGTTTCTGCCGCCACCGCCACTTCTGTCAGAGGAGACAATAAGCGGAATGTCAATGCCTCGTGTTTCAGCGAGGGATTGTATAGCGAAGAGTGCCGCCTTACAGTTAAGTGTATCCATGACCGTTTCGACGAGAAGGAGGTCGGCACCACCGTCAATTAAGCCTTCTGCTTGTGTGGTGTAGGCAGAAACGAGTTGGGCAAAGGTAATGTTCCGATAGCCCGGATCGTTCACATTCGGCGAAATTGAGCAGCTACGGTTGGTAGGTCCCATACTTCCAGCGACGAAACGCGGTTTGTCGGGTGATGTCCATTTATCCGCGACCTCGCGTGCGATGCGCGCAGCCGCATAGTTCACCTGATATGCGATGTCTTGGAGCTGGTAGTCTGCTATTGACACGGATGTACTGGTAAAGGTATTCGTTTCGATGATATCCGCGCCAGCACTGCAGTAGTTTGCGTGTATCTCTTTTACAATATGCGGTTGTGTTATGGAGAGTAGATCGTTGTAACCCTTGAGTTCACACGGATGATCGGCAAACTGTTCACCCCGAAAATCCGCTTCTGTGAGCCGATAGGTCTGCAACAGAGATCCCATCGCACCATCAAGGACCAGAATCCGTTTCTCCAGTTCGCTTTTAAGGTATGTTATTCGTTCAGTGTCTGCCATATTTTTAATTTTAACTTGCGGAGGAACAACATGCGTTTCAACGATAAAGTGCGTTCCATAAACCCGCTCTCCATTACATTATGAGTTAGGGGTTTTGAGGTGATTTTAAGGGGAACAATTTTTTAGACGAAACATCTTAACAGTCAACTGCTGTTGATGCTACCACAGCGCGACATGCGACCGTCCTATGAATATCAGGACTTACGCAACTTTGACCATCTGACGCTTTGTGATAGAGAATCCGAAAAAACATAGATTGCTCTCGTGGCGCAACCTCACAGGTTATGCGACAAAAGAGCAGCCTGCGTAAGTCCTAAATATATTACGTGTTATAATATACCACATAGAAAACCGATTTGTCCATTTAAAGCTAGCGGTCAGCTATCAGTTATCAGTCGCCAGCAAGCATGGTTTTCGTCAGCGATTAGTTTTAAATCACATACTAGAAAGTTTGTGGTACATAAAGAGTCGGGAACCCGAGTGTTTTGCTTGGAGGGTTTCTTTCACTTACAGAAGAACTGAAGATCCCCATAGGAAACTATGATGCGAACGCAAACCGAAGAACGCGAACGTTCTCCACATGCCCATAAATACGCTATCCATTTTGACATCTTTCCAAAGATCACGTATCTCAATGAAGATCTACCCGTCTTAATAGCCGATCTTTTGCCAATTTTCCGCGGTTGCCCACAAGATGTCTGGATCTCTGAAAAATGGGTAGACGAAGGGCTTGATTTCTGTAGGATCGTTTTCTGGGTGTGTTCCGAATCCCCGGACGCGATTAAATCTTTTGGCAATTGGTTTCAGGCGATATTCAGAGAACTATCTGTCGTCGAAGTCTTAGAACGTCTTGTCACGTGTGCTTTGGATGACTCAGATGATATTGAGGTTATCTTGACAGATTGGACGCGCTTAGCGAATTGAGAACGGTGGATAATAAATGCCTCATCTGGTAAGGTTCCTCAACGTTGCCTTCTGACAACTGACAACCAAATCACCCTATTTTCGACCAAAATAATGTTGACACTGAGAAATAAATTATGCTATAATATTTGGGGTGGAAATTGGTTTTCCAAAAGGTAATTTGGCAAAGTAGGAGATTGATAATGATCCGACGAATCCTTTGGATCACTACGCAGGGAAAGTTCGTACGACTCCAAAATTTACTCTTAATAGTAATATCCTTCTCAATGCTGTTCGTTAGCGAAGCACATCCACAAACTGTTGATGAAATCTTCCAGAATTTCAAGACGGCGTACGAGAAATCTAATAATTTCAGTGCGAACTTTGAGGAGACGACGCTGTTCGCAAATAAAAAAAGTGTCGCTCGCGGCCGGTTTATATTCGGGAGACCGAATCTGCTTCGGAAAGAGTATGTCGACCGGAAAGATGCGTCAAAAGTCGTCCAACTCACTGTTTTAGACGGCGAATATGGCTGGACATATACCCCCATACTCAATCAAGTCAATAAGATGAAATGGAATAATCCAGAACGTCGGGAACTGTTGCCGGGTATTGGTGCATCCCTTGAAGATGTCCAAAAAAACTACGATATGGCTCTTATCCCCGACGAATTTGCGAATCCAAAAGGGGTACACCAAATTGAGTTGACTCCGAAACCTCACATGGTGAACATAAATGCAAAGGAAACACTTCAAATCTGGGTGAAATCCGATGAATGGCTGCCCGTGCAATTTGGTTACAAAACCGAATTCGAAGACGGGACGCGTCAAAGTGTGATTGTTGCGCTTACGCAGATTGAACGAGATAAGGAGCTTGCACCGGATCTTTTCAGGTTTGTGGTGCCTAAAGATGCCGAGGTAATAGATCTCTCCGAAAATTAGCGATGCTTCTTTTTTTCGAGATAATCTCTATTCTTTCGGAAACACATTATGAATTTCGGAACCCTTTTGCGGTTGGCAAACCTTCTAACGATTTTACGACTCTTCCTGATCCCACCGTTCATATACTGTTTTCAGACGGATATGATGGGAGCTGCGCTCGCTATTTTTACTGTCGCAGCACTGACCGATCATTTCGATGGCAAGATTGCACGAAAGCAAGGCGTGACTGGCTTCGGAAAATTTATGGACCCGCTCGCCGACAAGTTGTTAACCGGTGCCGCTTTAGTGTGTTTAGCTTTATTCAAGCACGTTGACAATGGACTTATTCCGATATGGATGGTTTCTGTTATCATGGGTCGTGAAGTTCTCGTTACATTCCTGCGAATTATTTTCATTGCAAAGTCCGGGGACATCATCTCTGCAAACCAGTGGGGAAAATACAAGATGACCTCACAACTCGTTGCTATTATTATCGGGTTAATCTTGCTTGCATTTCAAGACAATCTGAACGCAACACTGATTGTGCAAAGCAGAGGTCCCATCTATTTTATAATGTATGTCCCGTTAGTACTCACAGTCGGATCTGGTTTGGAATTCCTCATTAACAATCGCAAACCTTTATTCGCGCTGGTTCATGCAACCCGTTACGATCCAAAAGCAGGTACGTAATGGACACAACGAAAGGTGAACTCATTCGCTGTTTTGTAGCAGTCGAGATCCCAGAACCGATACAGGTATTGCTGAAGCCAGTGCAAACACACCTTCAGTCCCAAATTCACAAGGCTTCGTGGACAAAACTCGGAAATTTCCACCTCACTTTGAAATTCCTCGGCGATGTCCGCCCTGAAGTGATTAATGACGTGAGCGAAGCCCTTGAACGTGTAGCGGATACGCATTCGCCATTCTCTATTACTTTTGGAGGCATTGGCGCGTTTCCCAATCTCGCTCGTCCACGTGTCGTCTGGATGGGCATAAAACAGGGGGTATCGCCTGTGTCACGCCTTGCTAAAGCGGTGAATCATGAATTGGCACATCTCGGTTTCTCAACAGATAATCGGTTTCACCCACACCTTACGCTCGCGCGGCTGCGAACCGCTACAAACCTTGAACCTTTAAAGAATATTCTACGCAAATATGATATAATCGTTGGTGGATTCATGCATGTCAACGAAATCGCACTCATGCAGAGCCAACTCCACCGAAATGGGGCGGTCTATACGCCTTTAAGTGTCTGTCATTTTTCGGCGTAATACAATGCCCGAAGCACCTATTTTTGACCCAGGTGCAATATAAGGAGAAACCTTAAAACATGCAAGACGAACAAAAACAGAAAGCCATTGACCAAGCGATTTCACAAGTAGAGCGTGAATTCGGTAAAGGCTCTATCATGCGCTTCACGGACAACGAAGTTGTGCCCGTTGAAGCGATCCCAACCGGTGCCCTCGCGCTTGATCTTGCGCTCGGTGTGGGGGGTGTTCCACGCGGCAGAATCATAGAGATCTTTGGACACGAAGGCACTGGAAAAACTACCTTAGCACTCCATATTGTCGCCGAAGCACAAAAGTTAGGAGGCACAGCTGTGTTCATTGATGTTGAGCACGCGCTTGATACCACCTACGCTCGCAATATCGGGGTCAATATGGAAAACCTATTAATTGCACAACCCGACGCGGGCGAACAAGCATTAGAAATCGTCGAAACGCTCATCCGCAGCGGTGCGATTGACTTGGTAGTCGTTGATTCTGTAGCCGCTTTGACCCCTCAAGCCGAGATTGAGGGTGAAATGGGCGACGCACACGTCGGTTTACTACCCCGATTAATGTCTAAGGCACTGAGGAAGTTGTCGGGTGTCACGAATAAATCCCAAACCTGTGTTATCTTTACGAATCAGATTCGGCAAAAGATTGGGATTATGTTTGGGAATCCAGATACAACACCCGGAGGACTCGCTCTCAAATTCCACGCTTCTGTCCGTTTAGAACTCCGCCGTGGCACCCAGATTAAAGATGGTACTGAAATTCTTGGGAGTAGTGTCCGTGTGAGAGTGGTGAAAAATAAAGTGGCACCGCCTTTCAAAGAGGCAGAATACGACGTTACTTTCGGAAAAGGCATCTCTAAAGAGGGAAATCTCTTGGATATTGCCACTGATAATGAATTTATCCAAAAGAGTGGCTCTTGGTTTGCCTACAACGGCGAAAGAATTGGCCAAGGCAGAACAAATGTCAAGAAATATCTGGAAGAGAACCCGGATATTGCAGCGGAAATCGAGGCAAAGGTCCGGGAAACACTCAGTGTAGCACCAGACGCTGGTGCTGGTGCTATTCCTGAAGAGGAAATTGACGATACTGTCGAAGTTGTGGAGTCATAACAGCATGACAACATTTCTGTGCTGAGCACTCCTTATGGACGCATTGCTTGTATAGCGGGGTACTTGTCCCTGCTATACAGGATTGTCCGGACATGATGCACATAAAACTATGTAGAAATCTTCTGGTACGTGTACTTTGTAAGAATCAATCGACGGTGTGTCGTTAACAGTATGATAACAGAACTTTCAGGAGACTTATGATGATGTTAAAGCGAAGTTTGGCATTCAGTTTCGGACTCCTGTTTTTGGGGTTTAATGCGTTTGGCAACGTGTGGTACAGTGAGAATTTTGACAACTTCAAAGATGGTGACATCGCTGGGCAAGATGACTGGAAAACAGTAATGAACCAAAAAACTTGCCAAATTGGAAGCGAGGTGAAGCGCGGTGACACAGGCAAAAGCATTCTGGTCACAGAAAACACGATGGTCACCAGAAGTTTCGAAGGCACTCATGATGGAATTCAATATGTTTCGTTGTTCACGCAGCGGGAAAAGGGCGCAGGCACAATGCTGTTTTATATCGGTGGAGATGCCATCAAATGGGGAGGAGCTGCCGTATTTAATATTTCTCCGGATGCCGCTATCAATGCGCTGGATGGCAATGCAGGACAAAAGGTGACCCAGGGAAAACTGGGGGAATGGCATCACTTCCGCATTGTGCTTGACTTTAAGAAGAAAACTTATGATTTTTATGTTGATGACGAACAGGTCGTTGATGATTTCGGCTTTAGAGGCGAAGGGGGCAAAGGCGGCGTGAATCCGAGTCTCAGCTGGATATTCTTTGGTTGGGACCACCCGACTGATCTGACTGCTTATATTGATGACATTGAAATGGGAGCCGGTGAGGGCGAAACGGCAGGCAAACCTCAAGCGGTTTCCGCTTCAGATAGACTCGCAATCACTTGGGGAAGAATCAAGCAACGGCTGTAGCATTTGTTCACGAGATGGTCAAAGTCTTCAGTTGACGGTAGCAATTTGCAATCAATGTGTGTTTGAAAGAGGTGGACTTTTTCTTGACACAATTTTTTCAAAGTGCTATACTCTAATAAAAACATTGGGTTTGAATCTGGAACTCAACCGAATCTGATTATCCGCGTCCCAGACTTTCACCGGCACGAGTGGAGTCGAAAAAATCGTTTTGGAAAGTGAGAACTTCGCGTATGGCTATCAAAAGAGGAAATTCCACGGATCCCTTTGAGGAGCAAGAGAAGGACGATGCTGTTTGGTATAAACAGCAAATTCGCACACTCCAAGGGACCATCGACTTACTCGAAGGTGAACTTGAAGGCATGCGGCAACAGCAACGTGCTGTATATGTCAAGGACCTTGAAACTCGACTCTATGAAATGCAACGTGAGTTGATGACGGCACATCGGCGGAATAAGAAACTCACAAGCACACTTCAAGAGGCGAAAGAGAAATTGGAGATACTTAAGGAAAAGGTCACCCAACTGAGCGCGCCTCCTAATAATTACGGAGTCTTCCTCGCTTCAAACGAAGATGGCACCGTTGATATTGACATCAGTGGCAGGAAATGGCGCGTCAACCTCGATCCGTCACTCAGGGATAATGATCTTGCAGTTGGACAAGAGGTTATTGTTAATAGCGGGATGAACGTCGTTGACATCAAAACTGCCGAAAAGCACGGGGATGTTGTCAAAATCAAAGAGCGAATTGCGGATGAACGGGCCATCGTGAGCCTCCGCACCGATGAAGAACGCGTTGTCAGAATAGCCGAATCCCTCAAAGAGGAAACACTGAAAGTAGGGGATCATGTCCTTCTCAATCATACGACCAGTATGCTCATGGAAAAACTTCCGAAACGAGAAGTTGAAGATCTGCTACTTGAAGAGGTGCCAGATATCGGTTACACGGACATTGGGGGTCTTGACACACAGATTGAAGCCATTCGTGATGCGATTGAGTTACCATACCTGTATCCGAAGGAGTACAAGGAATTTAACCTCTCGCCGCCAAAAGGAGTTCTTCTTTATGGTCCGCCAGGCTGTGGTAAAACCTTAATCGCCCGAGCCGTCGCCAGCAGCATCGCTGAGCGTGTTCGAAGAGAGACCGGTAGAGACGAGATTCGCGGCTATTTTATCAACATCAAGGGACCTGAACTCCTAAATAAGTATGTTGGTGAAACTGAACGTAAAATCCGAGAAGTATTCCAAAAGGCTCGCGATAAATCGAGAGAAGGATTTCCTGTTATCATCTTCTTTGATGAAATGGATTCTCTGTTCCGATCCAGGGGTATGGGCATCTCATCGGATATGGAATCAACGCTTGTGCCTCAGTTCCTCTCCGAAATCGATGGTGTTGAGAATCTTCGGGATGTCATTGTCATTGGCGCGAGCAATCGACAGGATCTCCTTGACCCTGCCGTTTTAAGACCCGGTAGGCTCGATGTAAAAATTAAAATTGATCGCCCCAATCTTGAAGGTGCTAAAGATGTCTTCGCTATATACCTGACACCCGATCTTCCGTTCTCTGAAGAAACTTGTCAGCAGTTCGATGGAGATACGCAAGCTGTCGCGAAGCACTTTATCGCTGAAGCGGCAGACGAAATGTACGCAACGACTGATGAAAATCGCTTCATTGAAGTGACTTACGCTCGTGGCGAACGGGAAACCCTCTTCTTCAAAGACTTTGTCAGCGGGGCAATGATCGAAAATATCGTTTCGCGTGCGAAGAAAACAGCGATCAAACGGTTTATTGGTTCCGATGGAGTTGACAAAGGGATGCGCCTTGAAGATCTCAAAGCGGCTATCCGAGAAGAATACCACGAAAACGAGGATCTTCCAAACACTACGAACCCTGATGATTGGGCAAAAATCTCCGGTAGGAAAGGTGAAAAGATTGTTAATATCCGAGCTTTAATTAATGAACCCACACAGGAGAAAACACAGAATGTCCGGGTGACCCGAGGCGGTACATTCCTTTAATAGTTATCGGTTAAGCGGTTTCCGTTTAACAAATCGCTCTTTAACTGACAACTGGTAACCAATGAAAAAATGGAAATACCAATCATAATGGGAACAGAGACTGAGTACGGTATCTCAGTCAAAAATGCACGCGAACAGGATCCGGTTGCCGCTTCTACCTTGGTAGTTAACGCTTACAAAACTTCAAGGGGTGATATTCCGAGTGCTGCTTCTTCTGTTTCTTCTGTTACATGGGACTACGAACAAGAAAGTCCTTTGATGGATGCCCGTGGGTTTCTCGCAGAGGCGGATATACCTATCAGCGAGGCAGATACAAATAGTGTTGTCAATGATATATTGATAAATGGGGGACGTTATTACGTAGACCATGCTCACCCAGAGTATTGCACGCCGGAATGTGCCAACGCGCGTGATCTGCTTCTCTACGAAAAGGCAGGAGAATTAATATTGGAAGTCAGCAGGGTCACAGCTGAACGTCTTCTGCTTGACAACCAAGAAATTATTATCTATAAAAATAACACCGATTACAAAGGGCACAGTTACGGTTCCCATGAAAACTATCTTATGTCCCGCAAAGTGCCGTTTGATGCAATTGTTGATGGACTGATCCCTTTTCTCGTTACCCGTATTATTATCACAGGTAGCGGCAAAGTCGGTGCAGAAAACGGAAGTGACGAAACAGATTATCAGATTTCTCAGCGCGCCGACTTTTTTGAGAAAGAGGTAGGGCTCAGCACCATGGTGAATCGCCCTTTGATTAACACGCGCGATGAACCGCATGCTGATGATAAAATCTATCGACGTTTACATGTCATCGTCGGTGACTCTAATATGTCAGAATTCAGCATCTATCTTAAAGTTGGCATTACTTCTATCGTGCTTCAGTTAATTGAGAAAGGTGTTGTCGGCAAGCAATTCAGTTTAAAGGATCCTGTCTCGGCAATAAAAAGTATTTCACGAGACCTTTCGTGCAAAAATCAGATAGAACTTGCAGACGGAGAGCAGTGGACCCCGATACAGGTCCAGCGTGCGTACCTGAAACTCGCACAACAACATCTCGCAGCCGAAGAGCGGACACCTGTCGTTGAAGACGTTCTCGAAAAGTGGCAATATGCGCTTGACAACTTAGAAATCGATCCGATGCGGCTCAGCCAATACCTTGACTGGGTCATTAAAAAGAAATTGATAGAGGCTTATCGTAAAAGACACGGATACCACTGGACAGACGCGCATGTGCAGATGCTTGACTTACAGTACCATGATATCCGTCCGGACAAAGGACTTTATATTAGACTGCTGAAAAATGGCCATGTGAAACGGTTGCTCAGCCATGAAGAAATTGTGCATGCGATGCACTATCCCCCTGTGGATACGCGTGCGTATTTTCGCGGCACCTGTTTACGGAAGTTTCCGAAACGCATTTATGGTGCGAGTTGGAACTCAATGATTTTTGTTGGCAAATCCGGAGGGCTTGAGAAAATTATGATGGATCGGCCCCACTTCGGCACACAAAAGATCGTTGGCGAATTGCTGAACAACTGCACAGCAGAAGAACTCGTTAGAGAAATCCGAGATAATTCTTCAAAATAGCCATCTGTTGTCAACCTTTGGAAAGAGGCTGGAATCGGATACCAGACAGAGGATATGACCCTCTACTTAGTGGAGCAGTGTGACAAATATAACTATCGGGATGCCAACATCTTTTGGAAGTTTTTAAGAGAGTGCGTATGGTAAATCCAAATGTACATAGATGGAGAATTGATGAATAGAGAGTGGGCGAGTGGACAGCAATCCGAATTTGTTGTAACAAACAAACGTGCGAATTTAAAGATAATTCCCTACATTGGCTGTAAAGCAGGTTTCAAAGATATTTTTGATAAAATAATACTTGATGACCTGGCCTGTCCTATTTATGATATATTTGGAGGAGGAGGGGCATTCTCTTTTTATGCGTGCAATAGATTTGGATCTCATCGCGTTACCTATAACGACAATAACCCTATTGTTGTGAACCTGATACGGCAAGTTCAAACATCTCCACTTAGGTTATGGGAGTTGTATAACGAACATTACAATAATTCTTCTACCGAGTATTATTACCAAATCAGAAATCTATGTTTAGAAAATGGGGTGGAGGGGGCAGCGAACTTCCTTTATCTTGCGAAGAACGCGTTTTCTGGGAAAATCAGATTCAATTCAAGCAACAAATTCAATTCGCCTATCAGAAAGGGTAGCTCATGTCCCAAAGTCCATCTTGATTCATTGTTGGATTTAAGTAAAACCATTCAAGACTTAACCATAATGAATGAGGATTATAAAGCGTTTGCTTGTGTCGATAACTCTTTTTTCTATCTGGACCCGCCCTATTTCAATAATACCAATGGTCATTACAATGGGGTTCTTGATTTAGGTGAATTCAATCAGTTTTTAAGAACTATTGAACTGAAAAATAAAGTCGTCTTATCCGAACAAAATCATCCGAATATATTTGACCTTCCTGAATCCTACACAGTTCGATCGATTACTTTGAGGAGGTCATTGCAGTATTTTACGCAAAATAAGAGTGAGGAAATGATTGCTTTTAATTTTAATAGGGAAACCAGTGAATGACAAATCAAAATGCACATAAAGGGACATATTTTGAGGAATTGTTTTGTAGGGAGATAGCCAAAGACCCACAAAATATGAAAAAAATTGCTGAGACGTTTTCAGAATTTGCTCCGAAAAACGAAAAAATAGAGTTCGTGATACGTGAAGGACAGTATGGAAAAAAATCTGATGTGTTTATTCGCACAACAGGAGGTCGCAATTTTAAAGCAAGTATTAAGTCGTTTAAAGGGACAGGGTTTAATCAAGTTACGCGCATGAAAATTGAAGCCTTTGTAGCCCGCTTCAGTTTCTCAGATAACTTTAAACAAGTTTTAGAAAAATCAACGATAAGGAAAGCAAGAAACTCAAAAACAAACTGGATTAGTAGCGAGGACACTGATTTTATTCTTCGCGAACTAAACTATAATAAGGCCTTTGATATTCTAAAATACAGTTTGCAGGGTGAGAATACTCCCAAACTTTTTGTATTATTAAAATCGGACTCTCAGATTATTTGGGTCTATAAAATGGAGGAACTACTGGAGTTTTTAAGAAAATCGATAAATGTCAAAATCACGTCCAAAGGGGTCATTTCTTTACATTCATGTTTTACGATTCAAAGGAAAGGCGGTAATGGAAAACGTGAAAAACGGAACAAAGATGATTTGGCTCATGGTGGCAACAATATCCAAGTAAAAATGAAGTGCGAATCATTGTCTGAGATGTTAGACCCTATTACGGTAATAAAATACAACGATTAGCCTGATTCAGGCTCATCAATAATTTCGCGAAAAGCACTTTGTATAACTTTAGTATATACGTCCCTCACAATTCTCAATCTCAAAACTACTGATTGCGTAACTCTAAAAGGAGAAAACCATGTCGACTGAAAAACAACAGGAACAGGTCAATCACCCGGTAGATGAAACCGAAGAGATTGAACTGAATGTTGAATCGAGCGAGATGGACGAGGAGTTCGTCGAAGATTTAGATTCACTTCTTGACGAAATCGATGAAATTCTGGAAGAAGATTCACAGGAGTTTGTCGAAAACTATATCCAACGGGGAGGGCAGTAGGAGTGCTTGACCTCGATGATTATGGCACTTCTGACTTCCTCCAAATCCTCAAGCGTCGCCATCCGGAATTATTGGCGATGTCCAATTCGTCTGATGCTGTCTCAAGTGCCCACACTCCTGAGCCTTCGTTGCGTTCTTACGAAGGCACAACTGTTTTAGCGGTTGTTTATAATGCTGGTGTCGTTATGGCTGGTGATCGGCAGGCAACAGAAGGGTATCAGGTCGGCGAGCGGCGAATTCAGAAAGTCTATCCCGTCGATCGGCACTCGGCAATCGCTGTTGCGGGTGCCGCTGGTCCCTGTATAGAGATGGCAAAACTCTTCCAAGTCGAGGTAGAATTCTACGAGAAAACAGAAGGGATGAGCCTCAGTCTGGAAGGGCAAGCGAATTTCCTCTCACACTTGGTGCGCTCTAACTTAGGGTTCGCCATGCAGGGCTTAATTGTCTTGCCACTTTTCGCCGGTTACGACTTGAAACGGCAACGCGGTAGAATCTTCAAATACGATGCTGTTGGTGGTCGTTATGAGGAAGACGACTATTACGCAATCGGCTCCGGTGGTAAGGATGCCCGTGCGACCTTAAAAAAACGGTACACGCCAGAGATTACGCGTCAAGAAGCGTTAGAGATTGTCGCGGAAGCTCTCTGGGACGCTGCCGATGAGGATATCGCAACAGGTGGTCCTGATCTCATCCGGAAAATTTTCCCAACGCTTTACACCATTACCGAAGAAGGAGTCGCCGAGATTCCTGAGGTTACCGTAGAAGAACTATACCGGGAACTCATATCGCGCCTTTAATAGTTTTCGGTTCGCCTGCTACGCAGGCTTTCAGTCCTCGGTTGTCAGTTAAGAGGTTTTCGTTTAACAACCCCTCCTGCAACTGATAACTGATAATCACTAAAATTGATAACCGATAACTGCTGAAAACCGAAAGGATTGCGTCAGCAACCCATACTGACAACTGACAACTATTAAAAAACATGTCCACACCCTATTATGTTTCACCGGAGCAAATCCGTCAGGATAAAGAGGATTTCGTCCGTCGAGGTATCACACAAGCGAAAGAGGTTGTCGTCTTAGAATTCCGAGATGGCCTCCTAATGGTTGCGGAGAATCCACGCAAAACGACCTTTAAGATTTCCGAAATTTATGACAGGATTGCTCTCGCAGCGGCGGGTAGGATCGCTGAATATGAGGCATTACGTGTTGCTGGCATTCGTGAATCCGAAATTAAAGGTTTTCGTTACTATCGTGAAGATGTCACTGCAAAATGGTTGACGAATCTCTATTCGCAACACATGGGAGCAGTCGCACAAGCGTGGGACGCGAAACCATTGGAGATTGAACTCCTTGTCTGCGAGGTAGGAACCACCGATACCTCAACGAATTCGGGGATACAGAGGAATCAGATTTATCATGTTGCATTTGATGGTATCTATTCAGAAGAGGAGAAATACGCCGTTATTGGGGGGCGTGCTACGACGATCACAGAAATTTTGGAGCAGAATTATACAGACGGTTTAGAGATGTCAGCCGCACTCCGGTTGATAACAGAAACCTTTCAAACCGTTGAAGCAGATACTGAAAATGACTATGAAATCACTCCAGAAACGATAGAAGTGGCATGTCTTGAACATACCGCCGAACGACGAAAATTTCGACGCCTCTCTACTGACGAAGTTTCTAATTTATGGCGTTTAGGTGCAAGCCTATAGAGGCTTGCAGGATAATGCGCTCCGCGACGTTTGCTCGCAGGTTTTTGGTTAATCTGTAGATGCTTCTTAGAGTCGGCCCCGAAGTCCGTAATAAAATAAAGACGTTTTTCCGAATCAACGTCTTCTTCGAACACGGAAAGCGTCACAGCACAAGCCGCGTTACTTACCCGCAAGGTAAAATTAAAAAGATGAAACGTAGGATTTACGGATTAGAAACTGAATTCGGAATCATCTGGACCCCAGATGCTCCGCGTAGAAAGACCCTCACGGTTCAGAACGTCGTGATGTACCTCTTCCGTGAGATTGTTGCTGGGAGAATGTATCCTGATGTCTTTCTTGAGAACGGGGCCAGATTCTACCAAGACATCGGATGCCACCCGGAGTACGCGACCCCTGAATGCGATGATGTCACCGAACTCGTCGCTCACGATAAAGCGGGTGAACGTATTATCACACGGCTTGCCAGCACTGCGGAAAGACGGATGCGCAACGATGGATTCTATGGAAAGATTTCTATCTTTAAAAATAACTTGGATACCCCTGGAAACACGTATGGATGCCACGAAAACTATTTGATGGAACGACATGTCGATTTCCGTCAGTTGGCATCGCAGTTGATACCCTTCTTTGTAACCCGACAGGTTTTTGCAGGCGCAGGAAAAATCAAACCGAGTCATCGTGGTTACTACGCAATTTCGCAACGTGCCGAACATATCCGAGAGGAAATTTCCATCGGCACAACAACGGCACGCGGGATTATCAACACGCGTGATGAACCACATGCCGATCGAGAGAAGTACAGGCGGCTACATGTTATCGTCGGAGATTCCAATATGTCCGAATTTTCGACCTTTTTGAAGGTGGGTACAACCGGTATCGTCCTCCGCATGATTGAAGATAACTTTATTGAGCAACGGTTCGCGCTTCGCAACCCCGTCAAAGCTATTCGTGATATTTCTGACGATATTACATGCACGCATCCGATTGAACTCCAAAACGGGAAGCGACTCACCGGTGTCGAACTACAGTGGCAATATTTAGAATGCGCGAAGCGATATCTTGAACAAGCTGAATCCGATCCGCCTACAAACCAAGTGATGGCACGTTGGGAGTATGTCCTTACATGCTTGGAAAGTGATCCGATGCAGTTAGACAGAGAATTAGACTGGGTCATCAAGTGGAAGTGGCTGCAGACCTACCTCACAAAACGTGAACTCGAATGGGATGCCCCGCAGGTGAAACATTTAGATTTAAAATACCACAATGTGCGTCAAGCGGAAAGTCTCTACTACACGCTTGAAAATCGATCGGAGACCGAGCGAATTGTCACAAATGAGCAGATTCGCCGTGCTGAGCAATCTCCGCCTGAACGGACGCGCGCAAAATTCCGAGGGAAGTTTATCAAGAAAGTTAACGAGGGAAAAGTTTTATGCGGTGTCAATTGGAGTTACATTCAACTCTATGAACCGTATCAGATCCTTTACCTGTCGACTGATCCTTTTAAACCCGAATTTGACGAAGCAAGTCGAACAATTTATTCAATTTAAATAGTTAATAACCTAAGTTGCTACCTTTGTAGCATAACCTGTGAGGTTGTGCATCTTCGGACACAGGAGATCAACGGTTTCCTACGCTACAAAATGCTGCGGAGCCTGAGCGTTTTTCAATGAAAATAGGGAATGCCTCTCTAAAATTGTGTCCGTAGCAACTTGGGCTAGTTAATAATCGTCAGTTAAAGAGGGTGTCTTCACTCTGGCAATCTTCTTTTCATTGTATAAAGATAAAAGAAGATGAGAGTTTATCAAACCTCTTGTGACTGATGACGGAAACCTGAAAAACATAACACAGGAGGCTTTTGATGTCACAACCGAAGTATGTCTACTTCTTTGGAGGCAGTGAAAGTGAAGGCGATGCCACAATGCGCACATTGCTTGGCGGAAAAGGGGCAAATCTCGCAGAGATGAGCAATCTCGGCGTACCTGTCCCGCCGGGTTTCACTATCTCCACTGAGGTATGTAAATTATATTACGAAAACGATAAAAGGTACCCTAATGGACTTGACGCACAGATTGATGAGAATCTTGCGAAATTAGAAGCCGCACTCGGTTCAAAGTTCGGTGATACCGAAAATCCACTCTTGCTCTCTGTCCGTTCTGGTGCTGCTGTCTCAATGCCCGGTATGATGGACACGATTCTCAACCTCGGCTTAAATGATGATGCTGTCAAAGGACTTATCGCCAGATCTGAAAACGAACGTTTCGCTTACGACTCCTACCGTCGCTTCGTCCAGATGTTCGGGAACGTTGTACTGAATGTCGATCACGATGAGTTTGAACATTTACTCGAAGAAAAGAAAAAGGCGAAAGGTGTTACATTAGATACCGAATTGGAAGCCGACGATTTATTGGCACTCGTCCATGAGTTCAAGAGTGCTGTCAGACAGCGCACAGGTAGCGATTTTCCTGATGAACCCCGCAAGCAATTAGACATGGCACGGGATGCCGTTTTTGAATCCTCTGGAAACCAGCGAGCAATTACCTACCGTCGTCTCAACGATATTTCTGAAGAACTCGGACGCACAGCTGTCAACGTCCAAGCAATGGTGTTCGGCAATATGGGCGGAACCTCCGGATCGGGAGTCGCTTTTACCCGTAACCCCTCGACCGGCGCAAACCAATTTTATGGCGAATTTCTCATTAATGCGCAGGGCGAAGACGTAGTCGCTGGCATCCGAACCCCTCTTCCAGTTGCTGAATTGAGAAACATTTTGCCCGACGCATATAATGAATTGGTCGATATTGGTTTGAGACTTGAGAAGCACTACACCGATATGCAGGACGTGGAATTCACGATTCAAGACAGTAAACTCTATATGCTCCAAACCCGTAACGGCAAACGTACGGGCCAAGCGGCTGTCCGTATCGCCGTTGAGATGGTTGAGGAAGGCTTAATTGATAAACAGACTGCCTTGACACGTGTCCCCGCTAACGATTTGGATCAACTGTTGCATCCGAGCGTTGACCCAAACGCAGATGTTGAGGTTATCGCCCAAGGCTTACCTGCTTCTCCGGGTGCGGCAGTTGGTAAGGTCGTTTTCACTGCGCTTCATGCCGAAGAACTCGCAGCCGCTGGAGAAAAGGTTATCCTCGTCCGCACTGAGACCTCACCAGAAGATATTGGGGGTATGGATGCTGCAGAAGGGATACTCACCGCCCGTGGTGGTATGACGAGTCACGCTGCCGTTGTCGCACGCGGCATGGGAAAAAGCTGTGTCGCCGGGTGTTCGACACTGTTTATCAACGAAGAAGCATTGGAATTCTACGCCGAGGGAAAACGCTACGCTGAAGGGGATTACATCACGCTTAACGGATCTACAGGCGATGTCCTGAATGGACAGGTGGCACTCATACAGCCTGAATTGAGTGGGCAATTTGGAACACTTATGGAGTGGGCAGACGAGATCCGCTCGTTAGGTGTCCGAACGAATGCAGATACCCCCGAAGATGCCGAGAACGCCAGACAATTCGGGGCGGAAGGCATTGGGCTTTGCCGTACGGAGCACATGTTCTTTGGGACAGGGATCGATGCCATTCGTGAGATGATTCTCGCCGATGAGATGGCAGAACGCGAGGCGGCACTGGCGAAACTGCTCCCGCATCAACGTTCAGATTTCATCGGGATCTTTGAAGCAATGGCTGGCTATCCAGTCACCATCCGAACGCTGGATCCACCGCTTCATGAGTTTTTACCGAAAAGCGAAACTGAAATCCTTGAACTCGCAGAACGAATTAACATTGAGCCGCAAAAACTCCGTGAGCGCGTTGAAGAATTACACGAATTTAACCCTATGCTCGGACACCGTGGCTGCAGACTTGGTATCGTCTATCCAGAAATAACCGAAATGCAAGCACGTGCAATCTTTGAAGCCGCCGTTGATGTCTCAAAACGGGGCATCAGCGTGTTGCCAGAGATTATGATCCCCCTCGTTGGACACATCAACGAATTATCCCTGCAGCGCAAAGTTGTCGTGGATACCGCTGAAACTGTTTTTAGTGAGTCGGGCACCCGCGTCGAATATCTTATCGGGACGATGATCGAATTGCCCCGTGCAGCACTCACGGCTGATAAGATTGCCGCTGAAGCCGAGTTCTTCTCCTACGGCACTAATGACCTGACGCAAACAACCTTCGGGATGAGCCGTGACGACTCAGTGAAGTTCCTTGACGACTACGTCAGAAATGGTGTTCTCGAATACGACCCGTTCCAAGTTCTGGATCAAGATGGTGTCGGCAGCCTCCTGCAAATCGGTTCCGAAAAAGGGCGGGCAACACGTCCCGATCTGAAAGTCGGTATCTGTGGTGAGCACGGTGGCGAGCCGAATTCTGTGAAGTTCTGTCACGGGTTAGGGTTCAATTACGTATCGTGTTCCCCGTTCCGCGTGCCGATTGCGCGTCTTGCCGCAGCGCAGGCTGTTATTGAAGACGGAAATTAGTGAAAGATAAAATGTGTCCTTGTTATATAGGCGTGCGAGTTTCTTTGCCGCGCACGCCTATATAATAGACTCAATAACGGACATCACACTGCTCACGCGGGATGACACTCTGACTGGTGAAGAGGTTGTTAAGGGATTTTCTTGTCAGGTCACAGAACTTTTTGAGTAATGCAAAGTCGTAGGTACACGCTGTTGTGCCGTTCCTAAGGACAACATATATGCTAATCGCAGATGTCAACAAAATGGATGGGCGGACCTATCCTGCCCGTAGACGGACCAAAAACCTTGTCGGTGGCGCGTCTCCGATTCAGATAGGTGAATTCTGTATGGGATTCGTTGTCTTAGAGCCAAATGGTGGACAAGTGCCGTGGCATAACCACGAACAGGAAGAGATCTACTTCATTGTTGAAGGCGAAGGCGAAATGTGCCTCGGTGAGGAACGTCAAACCCTCTCGACAGGTCAGACGGTCTTTATCCCGTCTTGGGTCTTCCATCAACTCACAAACACTGGCGATACACCGATGGAGATGGTCTACTGTTATGGACCCGCGGGCGATGTGGCGCATTGGAAACAAGAACTCGCTGGTACACTCCCAAAAGCTGGTGTTGACGCACCACCACTCCCTGAAGGCGCAGCACCTCAATGCACCGAACCGGCGAAGTCTTAGGAGTCATGCTCCCTCGGTAGGTGCGGTTTCCATCGCACCTATGAAATACCCTCTGGACATATAAGGATCATACATGACGAATCATACCCCAAAAACACATCGCGTCGGGATTATCATGAACGGTGTCACGGGCAGGATGGGAACGAACCAACACCTCATCCGCTCTATCTTGGCAATCGCAGAAGAAGGCGGCATTCCGATCGGTAACGGTAAAGTGATTATGCCCGATCCGTTTCTGGTCGGCAGAAATCCAGCAAAATTAGAGAAACTCTCCGAAACTACTGGTGTCGAGAAGTGGAGCACGGATCTTGATATGGCTCTCGCCGATGATGCTTATAGTGTCTATTTCGACGCGCAGGTCACGTCTCGCCGAGTCGAGGCAGTCCAAGCCGCAATATTGGCAGGAAAGCACATCTATTGTGAAAAACCGGCAGCCACGACAACCGCCGATGCATATCGCCTTTATGAACAAGCGGCAAAAGCAGGGCTTAAAAATGGGGTCGTTCAGGATAAACTTTGGCTACCCGGTATTCAGAAACTGAAACGCCTGATAGATGCCGACTTTTTCGGACGAATTATCGCTGTCCGTGGCGAGTTCGGCTATTGGGTTTTCCAAGGCGATGCAATCCCAACGCAACGTCCATCTTGGAATTATCGTGTTGAAGAGGGTGGCGGTATTATCCTCGATATGTTCAGCCACTGGCGATATGTCATCGACAACCTTTTCGGTGCTGTTAAAGGCGTTTCCTGCATTGCCGCTACGCATCTACCACAACGGTGGGATGAAGAAGGTAAACCGTACAAATGTACGGCTGAAGATGCCGCCTACGCAACGTTTGAATTGGAAAATGGTATCATTGCGCATTTCAACTCATCTTGGGCTGTGAGAGTCCGCCGCGACGATCTACTGACGATACACGTGGATGGTTTGAACGGGTCTGCGATTGTTGGCTTGAGGGACTGCTGGATCCAACCGCTCTCTGGAACCCCGCGCCCCGTCTGGAATCCAGATATCGAACAACCGATCAAGTTCTTCGATGGATGGCTCAAGATTCCTGAGCAGGAAGACTATGAGAACGCATTCAGAGCGCAGTGGGAACTTTTCCTTCGACACGTCGTCGTCGATGAACCCTTCCCCTGGACGCTGCTCGCAGGTGCGAAGGGTGTGCAATTGGCAGAAAAGGGAATGGAGGCGTGGCAGACCCGGAAGTGGGTAGAGCTGCCAGAGTTGTCTGCTTTGTAGGTTCCATACCCCAATGTACTTGTAGTGTGGTTCCCCCGATAGGGTCATTTATAGTAAAGTTTAGAATTAAGGGTTAGGTGGGACGTGCATGTGGATTGCAACACCTCCGACATCGGAGGGATTGTTACAAGGAGACTTTCTTACATGGCGTACAGCAACTTTACTTTAGACACAGTGCTGGAGGCGTTTGATTTAGAGGAGGTTGATGCCGCCGGTATCTTCGCTGCCAGTGAACCCGTGAAGCCAAGTGAACTGCTCACCGCCGTGTTAGCGCGGAACATACCCTTAGCTCTTGCTGTCGGCACAGAAAAAGCCAAATCGGAGCTAATCGTAGCCAATATCCTCGTTGAACTCCGCGAACAATTAGAACATCGCATCAGTTTTTTTTCCGGGATTGAGTTCAACGTCGATGCCGATGCCGACCTGACCGGGGTGTGTGATTTTATGATAAGCCTCTCGCCACGCCAATTTTCTTTAAAGGCCCCTGTCATCATCCTTGTTGAGGCGAAAAAGGATGACTTGCTAATTGGCCTTGGGCAGTGCGTTGCGGAAATGGTCGCTGCACAACGTTTTAACGCCGAGGAGGGGAATGACATCACCTGCATTTATGGGACCATCACATCCGGGATAGATTGGCTCTTCCTTAAACTTGTCGGAAAGAAACTCTATATCGACATGGCTGCCTATCAAATCGCGCAGTGTGACAAGATTCTTGGTATTCTCACAAGCATGGTTGAACAAAAGGCGTGATCCGACTGGAAAAACAGAGACATCCATCCGAAATTACCTACTATCATGACCAGAGCGATTTAGTTTTCGGTCCCGATCCTGGTTTTCGGTTCACAGATGTTAATATTTTGGCACAAAATCGCGAGCACAGTTCACTCCTACAGTGGAAAAATGCTCACATATATAAAAGGAAACTGTAAAACTAAATAGCCCTGCTATCATGACGCAAAACATAACACTCCAAAAAATTGACGAATACCGCTGGCGTATCCCGAAAAGTTACATGAAAGGGATGCGCGTAGATGGGATTGTCTACGCCAATGAGAAACTCCTCGAACATGCCAAAAGTGACGAGGCATTACAACAGGTGGCAAACGTCGCACATCTTCCCGGTATCGTCAAGCACTCACTCGCAATGCCCGATTTGCACTGGGGCTATGGCTTTGTTATCGGGGGTGTTGCTGCCACCGATCCACAGGCGGATGGCGTTGTCTCTCCAGGGGGCATCGGGTATGACATCAACTGTGGGGTCAGACTCATTCGGACGAACCTTGATGTCTCGCAGCTTGAGGGAAAACGGAAGGCACTCGTCGCTAAGTTGTTCGAGAACGTTCCGTGTGGTGTCGGTTCCAGTGGTGCAATCCGACTCACTCTCCGAGAAGAGCGGCAGATGTTAGAAAAAGGCGCACTTTGGGCAATTGAGCGAGAATACGGTCACGCAGAAGATCTTGATTTTACAGAAGCGACAGGGTTCCTCCAAGATGCAAACGCCGACGCGGCAAGTCAACGTGCGCTGGAACGCGGCAAAAACCAACTCGGGACCCTCGGTTCGGGGAACCATTTCCTTGAAGTGCAAACCGTTGACCGCGTTTTCTATCGAGAAGCCGCTGACGCGATGGGATTACGTGAGGGAAACATCTGTGTCATGATCCATACCGGTTCACGCGGCTTTGGCTACCAAATTTGCGATGAACACGTTAAAAGTTGGGTCAAAGTCGCCGAGAGATACGGCATTAATCTCCCCGATCGTCAACTCGCCTCTGCGCCGATCAACTCACCGGAAGGGCAGGACTACATCACCGCGATGGCGTGTAGTGCGAACTATGCATGGAACAATCGGCAGTGTATTATGCACCTCGTCCGTCAGACGTTTATGCAGTTTTTTGGGACAACAGAAGACGAACTCGGTTTAGAACTCGTCTACGATGTAGCACACAACATAGGAAAGTTTGAGAAACACACCGTTGATGGTCAAGAACGCGAACTCTTTATCCACCGCAAAGGTGCAACACGTGCGTTTCCAGCAGGACATCCTGAGATCCCAGAAAAATATCAAAAAATCGGTCAACCTGTGCTAATTCCTGGGGATATGGGAACTGCATCTTACGTGCTTGTCGGTAATCCGGGCGCGATGGCAGAGACGTGGGGCACGACCTGTCACGGGGCGGGTAGAGTGCTCTCACGACGGAAGGCGATCGCCTTGACAAAAGGACGCTCTATCCAGAAAGATTTGGAGGCACAAGGGATCTACGTCCGAGCAGAAGGCAGGCGTACCCTCCAAGAAGAGGTTCCAGAAGCCTATAAAGATGTCGATGAGGTTGTCCGTGTGGTTGACAAAGCAGGGCTTTCCCGCCGTGTCGCCCGTCTCCGTCCCATCGGTGTTGTGAAAGGTTAAATTTCAGTAAAGAATTTTCGAAATTCCAAGCGTTGTTTCATATTGTGTACCCTTTTTACCTCAAAATTGTGTTTTTAACGTGAGTTTGATAAATATTCGCAATAAGTAGTTTTGGGCTTACAACAATTTATGAAAAATCGCGATAAACCCAGAGAAATAAAGGATTTTTGGCTTGTTTCAGAGTATCAAAAATGGTATAATCATTGTAATTAAGAAGGGAGGTGCCTGCCTCCCTCACATTCAAAGCAGAGTTGCTTCGAGAAGATTGCTATGATTCTACTGAAAGTCGCATATTTTTAGCAACTCCTTTTGAGAGACCAAGGCGTTTTGGATGAACCTTATAGAAGTCATGGAGCGTTTC
>RKRR01000009.1 GCA_007571305.1 Candidatus Poribacteria bacterium
TCAGAGAACTCCTTTGGGTTGAAGAAATGAAACGGTTTACTTCATTATACCAAAAGAGTTCTCTTTAGGTCCAAAAACTCTTGAATATTTATCAAACTCCCATTATGAATAAAAAACGGATCCTTTCCATCAGTGTGCTCGGTATCGTGTTTTTGTGTGCAGGATTCTTCTATTGGCATACCCAACGCCAAGCAAACTACGCAAAAACACGAGAAATTTTCGCACCTATTTACGAATATTCAGGAAGATTGACTCCAGAGGAGCAAAAACGCTTCTCCGAACTTATCGATTCAATTATGGGAGAGTTTAAGCCTTCAGGGGCGCGAAAATACAGGCTTCCCAAGCGCGAGAGACTTCAGTTAGAAGTACACAACATAACGTTACGCCGTAACAACCCTGAATTGCTACTTATGGGGTATGGGTCCCTTCCTGCCGGGACTGATGTCGAGCCATATATCCGGTATTTCAGTATCCTTGCCTTGATTGCTAAAACTCAATTGGCAGATTTACCTACTGATAGCAAGAGAACTATTCTCTCACACCTTGAAACGTTTGAGCAACGCCTGACAAAAAATAGTGTTGAAATATATCTTCAAGAAATCAAAAATACCCCCTTTCGTCCCAATCAAAAACTTCCGAGGATACGTTTCGGAGTAGCGAATGCTCCGACGGGATTTGGGGGTCAATGGATTTTTGAAGCGGATGGTTCGTTCACATGGCCAGAAGGTGCTAAACGGGGTGTCGTTCAAATCACCGACTCTTACGGCAATGAATATGCGGTTGATCTGGATGCACCTGCTGATACAGCGGGTATGACAGAAGATACAACCGAATTGTATGCGAAAATTGATCGACTTTTTAATCTGCTGACAGAGGCAGAATTCCGAAAACTCTCCACACTCAGTAAGGTAGACCGCTCGGCAGAGCTCGAAAAGTTATTCCGATCAGAATAGGCGTTCAAGCACCCGTCTATCATCATCAGGACTTACGCAATTTTGACCATGGGACGTTTTGTGAAAAGGAAAACCCAAAGAACACAGATGTCTTTGTAGCACAACCTAACAGGTTATGCTACAAAAAAGCAGCCTGCGTAAGTCCTAATCATTTAAAGACCACAACTAACTTCCGATAGGCTGTCCGCTGTGAACCCATTCTGGCACGAATTAAAAGAAAATAACGTCCATTGTGGACCAGTACTCCATCATCTGTCAATCCATCCCACTGTGCAACGTGAGGCCCGATGTAGTGTGGAGCATCCTCAAGAAGTCGCCGAACCCGCCTGCCGCGAAGATCGAAGATATCCATCGTTACAAACGTTTGTACCGCCTCCGGGGCATTGAGTTGATACATTATTGTCAGTCGATTCTTGTCAGGTGCGAAAAATACACGAGGCGTGAACTTGACGTTCTGGATCTGGAGCCGATCTGTGCGTTCTAAATCTGCCGGAGGAAGCACCATCAATGTATAGATACCGAAATGGTTAATGGAAGCGGTTACACTCCCCTGAATAGCGTTCACGCGACTTCGCAGGGGTATCCACCGTTTCCCAAACGCCTCCCAAAAATAGAGTTGGGGTTTTGCATTGAGAAACGCATCATCTCCAAAGTGAAACGTAAGCTGTGTCGGTCGTTTTAAGACAAGTCGCACTGGTGATATCTGAATGACACGGATGAACTGGCGAGCCGTTGGAGGTAACCCGGGTGATGCTACAATTTCTATCCCAATTTGTTGTTCGATCATGAGAGCATCTTCAGGCAGTGTGATTTCCACACCCGCCGGACTTTTGAGTGTTCCACCACGGCTTCCGATAGAGCGCGTTGCTGGAACGACGTTTAACCTTACGCGCCGTTCCACCCCGTTCACACGGCAAATCAGATCTCCTTCCCCTACAAAAACAGCGGTGAGCATAGGTTGATTCCCTGTCGTAATTCTACCTAAATTTCCGGCAAGAAACCACTGCGCGACAAGCACTTTCTCATCCGCAGAGACTGCTTGGAGTCGGTAGTACTTCCCGGAAACCAGCCGATAGGGTTGCACCACTTCTACTTGACCCTCAAACACCTGAATTTCAAACAGGTCCTCAACTGCTGTAACTTCTGAAGTATGCCATATCATTAGCACCATGAATATGAAATATGGCATCGTTGGATGAAAGGGAACTCGCATGCTGATATCGTAGCATACCCACAATTTGCATTGCAAACCATCTTGTGCTAATTTTTATAGTAGAATCCGACAATAAATTTACACTTGTAGCATAGCCTGTTAGGCTGTGCCATCAGAACAGATAACTTCATAGCCCACACGCCGCTACAAGTGTCCAAGTCATTACGGAATCTACTATAATCCAAGTTGCCACCTTTGTAGCATAACCTGTTAGGGGGTGCAGCTTCGGGCGCAGACTAACAGTCTACGCTACGAACTGCTGCGGATCCTGAACGTTTTTGAATGAAAAATAGCGGTTAAAGGGATAACAAAAAATCTAAAACAAAATTTTATGTCAAAAACGATTGACGGCACTGCTCTCATCAAAACAGATCCGTTGCTAAAGCCGTATGCGGCGCAGTTGCGCGAGCGGTTCGCACACTATCAACGTTTCAAATCAGAGATTGAGAAAACCGGCGGCATTTTAGGTGAGATAAGCCAAGGACACCAATATTTTGGTTTCAATCGCGGAGAAAATGCCGGTGAGTTGGGAATCTGGTATCGCGAATGGGCACCGGGTGCACATAGCCTCGCTCTTATCGGTGATTTTAACGACTGGGATCGCGGTGCAAATCCGATGTCCGTCGATGATCGTGGTGTGTGGCACCTCTTCCTGCCCGATAGAGACTACGCCGATCGCCTTACACACGGAAGCCGAGTCAAGGTGCATGTTGTATCAGAACTCGGTGGACTCGATCGGATTCCAGCATATATCCAACGCGTTGTTCAGGAAGCGAATGCCGATTTCACCGGACGGTACTGGGCATCACCTTCTCCGTATCAGTGGAAACATCGCGTCCCTCGCTTGGATGTCGGCACCGAGGGCTTGCGGATCTACGAGGCACACGTCGGTATGGCGCAGGAATCGGAAAAGGTGGGAACATTCCATGAATTCACGCAAAACGTGCTACCCCGAATTGCAGATTTGGGCTATAACGCCGTGCAGCTCATGGCGGTAATGGAACATCCCTATTATGCGAGCTTCGGGTACCATGTCAGCAATTTCTTCGCTGTCTCAAGTCGTTTTGGGACACCAGAAGAACTCAAAGCACTCATTGATACCGCGCACGGTATGGGTCTCTTGGTTATCATGGACCTGGTACACAGCCATGCAGTCAAAAACCTGAATGAAGGATTGAACTGCTTTGACGGCACAGCACACCACTATTTTCACGCAGGTGAGAAGGGTGAGCATACCGGATGGGATTCTCGTTGTTTCGATTACAGCAAATACGAAGTGCAACGTTTTCTTCTGAGCAATATTCGTTATTGGCTGGAGACTTATCGGTTTGATGGATTCAGATTTGATGGCATCACAAGCATACTCTATAGCGACCACGGGTTAGGACGGACATTTGAGAGCTACGCGGACTATTTCGGGGCTGATGTTGAACTAGATGCTATTGCCTACCTGATGCTGGCAAATGAGGTCGTTCACGGTGTCAAACCTTCCGCAATTTCAATTGCGGAAGATATGAGTGGAATGCCCGGCCTCGCGCGTCCCACCAAGGAAGGCGGACTCGGTTTCGACTACCGGCTCGCAATGGGCATCCCAGATTATTGGATTCGGTTATTGAAAGAGAAACCGGATGAAGATTGGCATATCGGTGAGATTTACGGCATGTTGCGTAACCGTCGGACCGGCGAGAAACATATCGCTTATGTCGAGAGCCACGACCAAGCCATCGTTGGGGATAAGACACTTGCTATGCAACTCATGGATGCCGAACTTTACACAAAAATGAGTGTTTTCACAACAAGTCATGGCATTGCTCGTGGCATTGCGCTCCACAAACTCATCCGACTGCTGACCTTTAGTTTAGGGGGTGAGGGGTATCTCAACTTCATAGGGAACGAATTTGGACACCCCGAATGGGTCGACTTTCCGCGTGCGGGGAACAATCACTCCTATTGGTACGCGCGCAGGCAGTGGCACCTCGTCGATGATGATACCCTCCGCTACAAACATCTCAATGCTTTTGATCGCGCGATGCAACACCTCGACGCAATGTACTATTTATTCGCTGATGAAAACATCTATCTTCTCTCTATTCACGAGGACGCGAAACAGATCGTCTATGAACGGGGTGGACTCGTCTTCGCCTTCAATTTCCATCCGACTGCATCCGTCACAGATTGGCGTATCCCTGTCCCTCAGCGAAGGGATTATTGCCTTATTCTCAATACCGACGATACCGCTTACGGTGGTTACGGTGCCGTAGAGCGTAGGCATTACCCGTGGCAAGATGTCGCCATAGAAGAACATACACAATCCATTCAACTTTACATCCCAGCCCGAAGCGCACAGGTGTTAGCAGTTAGGGAAAAATGTTAGAAACCTACTGGCACTTCCGTATCAATTTACTTATCATCACGTAGTATTATTATCCAACGAATACGCACGGTTGCCACCGGGGCCCCCGCCGATGGCCCACGTTCCGCGGAACAAGGACTGCCGCCTCGGCGGCATCGTTTCAATAATCTCGTGGCTCAAGTTAAGCCGATGCCATTGTGCCCAGATGGAGTTGTAACAATTGAAAACAGCGCACCGAGCGTTCGAGGGATTCGTCCAATCATTCGCCGCATGGACGAGACTTTCAGTAAAGATAACAACGGAACCAGGCGGACAACTGTAATCGTCCATCACCTCGCGCATATTCGCTTCCCACGGCGATTCACTGATATTCGGACGATATGGGTCGGGCCCTCCATAATTAAAGTGTGCTTTGTGCGAACCACTCAGAAAAGAGGTGCCGCCTTGTCCTGATTTAACTTCTTCAAGTTCCCACACAACACGCGTCAGGCCTGCGAAAATTTTTCCACCGGCGACCTGGTACCGCATCGCATTTGCCTGTTGCGGAGGACGTACAACGTGTGGGAGACCGTTATCGCCACGTTCCGATACCCCCCAACCCGGTGTTCTCACAGTCGTGAACGAGCCTTCACACCGAAACCCATAACAATCGTCTAACACAAAAGGATCCTCGGATAGAATCTCATTCAAGATGCCCACGATTGCTGGATGGTCGAGGAGCTTCTGGAGTGATCCTTGATAACTCTGTCTTGCACCGGCATAGACCTCTGCTTTCATCTCTTCAATTTCGGGCTCAGATAATACCGACGGCAACAGAATCCAACCGCGGAGATCGAAGAAAAATTTTTGTTCAGGTGTCATCGGCACCAGTGCGTCCACAGGGGTTTGATTTGACATTGACTTTTCCTCCTTAAAGTGCCCTTTCCAATCCAGGCAGAAAATAATCCTTAGCCACGACTTCCCAACTCATACGGGAAGCAATATCGTAACCATCCCGAAGCATATCTTCTACGTCACGAGGTTTACGCGGCAAACGTCCCAAGAGTTTCGCTGCAATGTCTCTGCTATTTTCCATCTCAATCGCATTTCGTTCCGCCAACCCGATATGAATTACATCCGCTAACGACTTCGGGGGAATACTCAACTGTGTATAATCCGCAATAACAATATTTGGGACTTCACGGTCCTCGGTAGCGCGCTGAATAAAACCACAGCACCCACATACATTGCTGACAACACAGATCGCGCCGAAACTCAGCGGCTCTACCTGCGCAATCCCAAACGGTTCATAAATGGACTGTCCAAACTCTGCATCACTCCCTTTACGAATGTCCATAAATTCCATTTCTATTGGCATCCGTTTCCCGCAAGCGGCTTGACTCCATCCGAACTGATTGACGAAAACGACCTTAATTGCCTGAGACTGTAGATTGAAGGCGGAGACACCGTTGTTCAGTTCAATCTCCGCACCAACGAGATCAGGATAACCAATTTTGTGATACACGGGCCAACCATACGTTTCCTCCATCTCATGAATAGTTTCGTGAGGACGACCCGTAGCAATTTCTGTGGAGAGAATAAATAACACGGCTGTTCTATCATTGGAAGCGAGTAGGTCATCCAAGTGCATGAGCACCTGCAAATCGCGCCACAATCCCTTACTCTTGACGAGCCGCGTTACATGTGTGAAAACGTAATCGGGACGATAATCCAGAAGCGTCTTTGCGTATTTTTGGAGCAGTGCCTTTGACGTTAATTTTTCTTGGACGCTCACCTGAAACGCCGGGATACCGTTATAAACGAGGTTAATTGGGAACTCCTCAAACGGTTTTGCCAAGAACCGCAGCTCATCCACAACGAGATCTCCAACTGCGAAGATTGTATCACAGAGATGTGCTTTGTCGATCAACGCGTGTTTGAAATACCAAAACGGATCGTCGAACACCTCATGGATAGATTCTCCTTTTGCTTTTGCCTGCTCCAATACATTGTAAAAACGTATATCATGTCCGGGATGCCCCTCAACAATGGGACGTATCGTTGCGACTTCATGGGCATAGAAGACAGTGCGCATGTTCGCGGCATCTTCACTGTTCTGGCGTTCAATGAGTGTTTTGAGGGCGAGCGGCATCCCCATGAATTCGTGCGAAATGACAAACACTGGAGCATTCGTCTTTCCACCGATAAGGACACGTAATGCATCATACGCGGGTTCGGCAAGACGGACATACTCTTCATATTCCCATTCACTCTCGTATCGACTTGATTCGATACCAAAATGCTCATACAGATGCCATTTAAATTCGCTCGTCTGAGTTTCGTTGCTATTCGATACGTTCACCAAGACCACTTCTGTGAGCGTTGTAACGTTCTTATTCTTATCCACAAACTTGCGCTGTCCGTAGACGATTTCTACATGATAGAGTTGCTCAATCTCACTGAGAACTTTTGCGTAGGGCGTGTCTGTTATTCCTTCACTTGCGCGATACAGCACGGCATCCAACTCTCCTAAATCGGCACCAGGAAAGAGGGGGCCCACTATAAAGGTGCGTTCGACCGCTTCATTGTAACTCTGGGTTGTCAGCAGTCCTTCTAAAACTGCCCCGATGCCGCCCATCTTTTGAATGGCTTCGTGTGTGGCATGAACAACAATACTCAATTTTTTACCTCACCTTGTATTTTTTCCAGAACCTACGCAAAAACACAGATGTTCTCGTGGCACACCCTCACAGGTGATGCGACAAAAGAGCAACCTGCGTAAGTCCTACTTCAAAAGGATTATAGCATAATATCAGAAGGGAGTCAAATCCGCTATTGAGGTGGTAGGTTTTAGGAATGAGAATACGGTTGTTGGATGGATACCGACAACCGCTTAGGTTCGTCAACTGGGGTTACAGAGGTATGCGAACTGACCACGCTAGTTCTATAACCTAACGCCAGTTTGAAAAACAATATTAGAGGTCCGAAGCGGACGCAAATTGAGCAAAAAAGCAGGACATTCACTCAAAAAGAGGCAATTTTTAGGGATAT
>RKRR01000040.1 GCA_007571305.1 Candidatus Poribacteria bacterium
AGTTAAGTCAATGCTATGAATCCTATAGAGAAAAAAATAAACGAAGCACGAACTGAACTGCTTGACTTGGGTCTACGTAACCCTTTGATCAACTACAAACTTCTTAAAGCTCGAGGAATTGAAATTATTGATGAATCTCCACCGGATATTTATCAAATCATTGTACAAAGTGGGAAGGCAATGTCTTTCCTACCAAAGCGTGAATCTGAAGAAGATAGCCTGTTTTTGTTTGAAGATGATGAAACGGAAAATGATTCTGCTCGGCATACCGATAATAAGCTTCAAACGATCCATTCATCAACGGAGCTTCAGAGACGTTTGCTGAATACTTATTATACGGCTCGAACGGCTATTGAAGAGCAGGGGGTGACTACACTCTATCTTGCTCTCGGCATGCTTGAATGGTATGAATCCGAATCAAGTGAAATATCGCGTCGTGCCCCACTAATTTTGGTGCCTGTGGAGATCAACCGTACCAGTGTACGTGGCAGTTTCCGTGTTCAATACACAGAAGAGGAGATCGGAACAAATCTTTCACTTCAGGAAAAACTAAAAGCTGAGTTCGGTATCCAATTGCCAGATCTTCCCGAGGCCGACGAACTCGATCAATCCAACATCCAGAACTATTTCCGAGTTGTGAATAAGGCAATTAATGGTAGCCAACAGTGGTCAGTTGATAATTCTGCGATTGCACTTGGTTTCTTTTCATTTGCTAAGTTTCTGATGTATCGCGATTTAGATGCTCACAATTGGCATGACAATGTTCTAACTGAACATGCAGTACTGCAAGCAGTACTAATTAACGGATTTCAAGAGCCAAAACCCTCCATTGATGATGGTGTACCCAATATTGACAAGCATCTGATGCCTGCTAATACTTATCACGTAGTTGATGCAGATAGTTCACAAGCGTTAGCTATCCACGATGTTAGTCAGGGGCGAAATCTTGTTATCCAAGGTCCACCCGGCACTGGAAAATCCCAAACTATCACTAACCTAATTGCAACAGCTATTGCAGAACGGAAACGGGTACTGTTTGTTGCAGAAAAGATGGCAGCTTTGGAAGTCGTCAAGCGTAATCTGGATAAGATAGGGCTCGGAGACGCATGCCTGGAACTGCATAGTCATAAAATGAACAAAAAAACAGTGGCTGATGAACTCAAACGTACCCTTGAGATCAGCGAACCACGAGTGCCAGCATTTGAAGAAGTGGAGTTGCTATTTGATAACCGCAACCAATTAAATAACTACTGTGAGGCAATCAACACACCTATTGGGGACAGTGGTATTGCGCCTTATGAGGCATTTGGTGAATTTTTAGCCGTAAAACATCGACTTGCAGGCGTGGAACTCCCGACTGTGGATTCACACCAATTTCAACAAACGGTATCGAATTTTAAAAAAGGAATAGCTTACACAACCTTATTACAAACCCATCTCAAGCGTATGGGAATACCAGTCAAGCACCCATTTTGGGGTAGCAGATGTAAGCTTTTCCTTCCAGGGGACGAAGGAACGCTTAAACAAGTGATAGCAGAAGCAAAGGAAACAGTTATAAAACTCAAGAATTCGTCTGAACAACTTGCACAACATCTCAAATTTTCAGTCCCAGATACTTGCGAAGAAACCGCAGATCTCATTCGTACAGCACATTATGTATTGAAAGCACCAGATTTAACAGGGATCGCTGTACAGTCAACTGAATGGAGGAAACATAGGAGAACTTTGGAAATAGGACTAAACTCCGGAGAACGGTTGAGTGAGCTCCATAAGGTACACGCTCCTGCACTTATACCCGAAGCCTGGGAGCAAAACATTCTGGAAATTAAAAAAATGCTGAAGGTTTATGGAGATAAGTGGTGGCGTATTTTCTCGGGAAAATACCGACGTTCCCGAAATGAATTAGCTGGTTTATGCTCACAACAACTGCCCAAAGCCCAAGATGCGCAACTCCGGATAGTCGATGCAATTCTTGAAGTACAACGCGAACAACCCCATTTTGAAAAGATACAGGAACTTGGACAAAAGTTATTCGGCACACGTTGGCAAGGACAATCCTCGGACTGGACTCAACTTAGAGAAATCGTCAGGTACCTCTCAGAACTGCACGAATCGGTGGCAAACAATGATTTACCAGAAGCGGTGGTCGCATACCTCACATCAAATCCGAATTTGGTTACACTTAAATCACTAGTTTTAACCGTTGAAGGACATCAGGACAATCATCCGAAGTTCCTTCAAACCGTAATTGATAGAATTCAACTTGACGAAAAAGTTCGTTTTGGAAGTGATAATGGACTGAGATCATCTCCTTTTACAAAGCAAGTGCAAATTCTTGAACTTTGGGAACAAGTACCAGGGAAACTTCAAGATATCGTCACTTATAACCACTCGGTGGAACCTTTAAAGAATGAGGGATTTGCGCAAATCGCGGAGATTGCGAATAGTTGGTCAGAGGCAGGTAACGCTTTATCGGATTTACTCAAATATGCTTGGTATAATGCAAGGATTGAGGCATCGATGCAGGAACGTCCTATCCTTGCAGGTTTTAGTAGCGATATTCACCAGCGCATTGTTGAGCGGTTCAAAGAGTTAGACCGTGATTCACTTAAATATAATAAAGCCAAAGCGGCATACGAACATTGGAAACGGCTGCCTCAACACGAAATATCTACAGGACAATTAGGGGTGCTCAGGCGTGAATTTGTGAAAAAACGGAGGCATATCCCTATTCGGCAACTTACGAGTAAAGCAGGAAACGCGATACAAGCAATTAAGCCGATATTTATGATGAGTCCGCTCTCAGTAGCAACGTTCATACCAGCGAATAGTGTTGAGTTTGATTTGGTAATATTTGACGAAGCAAGTCAAGTGAAACCCGTTGATGCTTTCGGAGCAATCATTCGAGGCAAACAAACAATTGTTGTTGGGGATAGTAAGCAACTTCCACCGACTTCTTTCTTTGATAAGCATGTAGAGGACGATACTAATACCGAAGACACACAAGAAAACTTAACAGGTGATACAGAAAGCATTTTGGGATTATTTAGTGCTCAAAACGCGCCAGAACGCATGTTACGTTGGCACTATCGTAGCAGACATCCATCGTTGATTGCGGTATCAAACTATGCATTTTACAATAATAGACTCATAATCTTTCCAAGTCCAGATGCTGTGAAGAAGGAGGTGGGGCTAGTTTATCATCACCTGAAAGATACTGCTTACGATCGCGGGGGGAGTCGAAGTAATCCAAAAGAAGCCGAAATGGTTGCGAAGCGGGTTATGAAGCACGCCCGTTCACACCCCAGGTTGACACTCGGTGTAGCAACCTTCAGCACAGTTCAGATGGAAGCAATTCAGAATGCCCTTGAACTCCTGCGGCGAGAAGATCCATCCTGCGAACAAACGTTTTTCAACGCACATCCTCAGGAACCGTTTTTCGTCAAAAATTTGGAGAACGTTCAAGGGGACGAGCGGGATGTCATTTTCATTAGTATTGGCTATGGACGCGACACTAATGGAAAACTTACGATGAACTTCGGACCTCTAAACAAAGAGGGGGGAGAGCGTCGACTGAATGTATTGATTACACGCGCCCGCCGACGTTGTGAAGTTTTTACTAACTTGACAGCTGATGATATTGATCCCGGGCCGACTAATCCTCCCGGTGTAGTGACACTTAAACGCTACCTGAAATATGCCCAGACAGGTAAATATGACATTCCAGAAGAGACGGGAAAACCGCCGGACTCTCCATTTGAGGAAGAGGTTGCAAATGCTTTGCGTGGACTTGGTTTTCAAATTGACCACCAAATCGGCTATGCTGGTTACTTTATTGATCTTGGGGTCAAAGACTCGGAACGCCCGGGGCGTTACTTATTAGGTATTGAATGTGACGGCGCAACTTACCATAGCGCACAGTCGGCTCGCGACCGAGATCGGCTAAGACAGCAGGTGCTTGAAGGGCTCGGCTGGCGTATTCATCGTATCTGGAGTACTGACTGGTTTAGAAATCCGGGCAGGGAACTCACAAAAGCTGCCGAAGCAATTGAAGAGGCTAAAGTCCCTGTTCCTTCCTCTCATAGTAATATTAATATTATTAATACTAAAAACAATACTCAGGGCTCCAACAAAGGGACGGAAAAACCAGAAATAGGAGTTGATACTCCAACACTGGAACCCAAGACAAATACTCCGACAGAAAAGTACAGACTTGCTGAGTTAGTCATTTCCACCAATGGACGGGATTTACATGCGGTTCCACCAAACACGATGGCAAACTGGGTTCAGTGTGTCGTTGAAATTGAAAGTCCGGTGCACCTCAACGAAATAGCAAAACGCATTGCAGATGCCGTGGGGCTCAAGAGGGTCGGCAATCGTATCCGAAACGCTGTTGAAAATGCTGCAAGGTGGACGACATATTCTAAAAATATTCAAGTCCGAAATGAATTTTTCTACTGGACAGAACAGGAACAAATTCACGTGCGGAACCGGAGTAAACTCCCGAATATCTCTCGAAAATTAGAACTTATTGCTCCTGAAGAGATACAGATAGCCATCAAACAACTTGTATCAGACGCGTTTGGGATAGAGCGAGACGATTTATCTCGTGAGGTTTGCAAGTTATTCGGTTTTGTAACAGCCAGCGCGAATATGCGACAAAAGGTTGAAGAGGTTATAAATGAGATGATTGAACACGGGGAATTAAAAGAAAAAAATAATTCACTACTACTTGATTAACCCGTTTACCGATTACAATTACATATATTACCAAACTCTTCTGTTTTAAACTTTCACTTGAATCTTATAAACTTCTATTGAAAAAATAAGCTGTCCTTACATTTTTTCTGCACTTCCTTTTCAAGAATATGTTATAATGGTGACAAATCCCCAAGATACAAATCCAAAATTTTGCGCTTGCATAGGAGAAATTGTAATGCCCAAAGTTATCTTTGTATTGCTGCTGCTATTCTCACTCTTCAGTATTGTCAACCACAGTATCGCCAACGTCGCCGAAGACGGACTCGTCGCTTACTGGCCCTTTGATGAAGGGAAGGGCAAAGAAGCCATAGATGTCACAGGCAACGGACATGATGGAGAATTTCACGGTAAGCCGAAGTGGATTGAAGGAAAATTCGGCACTGCACTCGAATTTAACGGTGTAGACGATCATGTCATCGTCGCAGACGATCCAGCCTTCGCAATCACGAAAAATATCACTCTCATGACGTGGTTCAGCCCAAACGAGGCACTCACCGGCCATCGCCTCATGAGCAAAAATAACTCCATCTTCGTCATCTTCGACTTCGGCAATGCAGACAGCATTGATTTTCTTGTCAAACCCAACAATACTTTTGCACAATCCGAAACAACGGATTGGAAAGTCGGCGAATGGTATCACTTCGCGGGTACGTTCGACGGAAAGACGATGAAGGTCTACATAAATGGCGAACTCGAAGGCGAGGCTGCTAACAATGTGCCAATTGCTCCGTCCGGCTTAGATCTCTGGATTGGCGGCGATGACCTCGGCAGTGCCACCGACCACTTCCCCGGTAAAATTGATGAAGTCCGACTCTATGAAAAAACCTTGAGTGAAGCCGACATCCAAAAGGTCATGGAGACACCGCAAGACGTGGAAGCTCGCGGCAAACTTACGACAACGTGGGGTAAATTGAAGGTAGGACTTTGAAAGGTATCCACCATTCAAATAATTTGATAGGAAAACAGAGCCTCATGGAGGTACCTATGTCAACGCTTACAGCGCAAACCTATCTGACACCCGAAGAATACCTCACTTGGGAACGCAAACAGCCCTTTAAGAACGAATACCACACCGGACAGATAATCGCTATGTCCGGTGCAAGCCGCACACACAACCGCATTACGGTAGATATAACAGTCCAACTGAGCAACCAATTAATGAATAGTGAATGTGAAGTCTTCGCTAGCGAGATGCGCGTACGGACGAGTCCGGAAGTCTCCTACTTCTACCCGGACGTTATCGTTGTTTGCGGCGAACCTCATTTTGAGGATGACACCTTTGATACACTCCTCAATCCAATTGTTGTCCTAGAAGTGCTGTCGCCCTCAACCGCAGCGTTCGATCGTGGTGAAAAGTTTGAGCACTATAAGAAGCTCGTGTCCTTGCAAGAATATGTCCTTATTTCACAAGACAGCGTACGGGTTGACTACTATTGTCTCCAAGAAACACAATGGAATCGCAATACCTTTCAGCATCTTGAGGATGTGTTAATACTTGCTTCAATTGCGTGTGAGGTGCCGTTGCAGGCTATCTACAGACGAGTTGTGTTCAATGCCTCATAAAAATAGAGTATACCGTTTTTAAAATCAAGTTTCACATACGTTAACCTAACTTGCTGCCTTCGTAGCATAACCTGTTAGGTTGTGCATCTTTGGGCGTAGGAGACCCACGGTTTCCTACCCTACGAAACGCTGTGGATCCTGAAGGTTTTTCAATGAAAAGTAGCAGATGCATCTCTAAAATTGTGTCCGTAGCAACCTAGGTTACGTTATGCGATAAGAAGGAATTTGCATGGCAACCCAACAGAAACGCCCCGTCGTTCTCATCATTCGGGACGGCTGGGGCAATAATCCGTTTCCCGAATTTCAACACGCGAATGCCGTTCATCTCGCAAAAACACCTGTAGATGATTGGTTGAGGCAAAACTATCCGAACGTCCAAATCCATACCTCCGGCGAAGATGTCGGTTTACCCCCTGGTGTCATCGGCAACAGTGAAGTCGGGCATCAGAACATTGGGGCAGGACGCATCGTGAATCAAGAGCTCCTCCGTATCAGTACCATGATCCGATCCGGCGAGTTTGATGAGAATGAAGTGCTTTTGGACGCAATCGCCCATGTCAAAAATCACGGAACACATCTCCATCTCATGGGATTGGCAAGCGATGCTGGCGTTCACAGTTCACTTGAACATCTCTATGGACTCCTCATACTCGCTAAGACAAACGGACTTAGGGCTGACCAAGTCTTAATTCACAATTTCAGCGATGGACGCGACTGCCAGCCCGACCTCGGTATCCAATTCTGTGAGCAGATTGAAGCAAAGTTAAAAGTGATAGGTATCGGACAGATAGCCTCCGTTATCGGCCGCTATTACGCAATGGATCGGGATGACCGATGGGAACGCGTTGAAGTGGCATATCGTCTCTTAACCGAAGGGACCGGCGACCGCATTGCTACCGCTACAGATGCTTATCGTGATTATTACGAAAACCCCGACGACACCAACCGTAAGGGCGATGAATTCGTCCGTCCATCCGTCGTTCTTGGAAGCGATGGTGAACCCCTCCCCCGCATTACTGACGGAGATGCCGTCGTCTTCTATAACTTCCGGGGCGATCGACCCAGAGAACTCACCAAGGCATTTTGTCTTGATGAATTTCCGTTTCAAGCGGAAGGGAAAGACGGTGTCACTCGACAGATGGGTTTTAAACGGAATTGCAAACCTAACGTTAAATTTGTAACAATGACCGAGTATGAGCAGGGAATGCCTGTTGAAGCGGCTGTCAAAAAACCGCCCAAAATGCAGAATACACTCGGTGCCTACGTCAGCCAAGCAGGCTTAACGCAATTCCGATGCGCAGAGACCGAGAAATTTCCACACGTTACCTTCTTTTTTAACGACTACCGAGATGAACCATACAAGGGCGAAGATCGGCAGATCATCGCTTCTCCACGCGACGTGACGACCTATGACCAGAAACCGGAGATGTCCGCACCCGGTGTAACGACAGAGATGTTGCGTCGAATCGCTTCCGATAGATATGATTTGATGGTGCTCAACTACGCCAACGGCGATATGGTTGGGCATACAGGATCACTTCCAGCCGCTATTAAGGCAGTTGAAGCGGTTGATGCTGGGGTCGGGAAAATCGTTGATGCTGTGCTTAAAAAGGACGGCGCACTTATTGTCACCGCCGATCACGGTAACTGTGAGCAGATGATTGATCCAGAAACCGGTGGTATCCATACTGCACATACCACGTATGACGTGGATATTATCGTTGTTGATAACCAACGCAACAAGCACCAACTTCGTGAAGGCGGACGGCTTGCTGACATTGCCCCGACAGTACTCCGTCTCCTCGGTTTAGAGCAACCCATCGAGATGACAGGTGGATCGCTCATTTTATAAAGATAAAATTAAACGCTTCTAACAGTATAGAAGGAGTCTAAGATGGATAACTCTCAACAACACCACGTCCCAGCAAATACCCATTTGATGGCTGAACAAGATGCAGAATCTGATGCCAAGAAGATTAGATGGTTTTTCATCGGTTTCTTTGGAAATATAGTCGGGATCCTTATCGCTTCTATCTATGAACCAACGCCACCTGCTTCACGGTTGCTTGAGAAATCCGCTGAAGATGCGGCCTTGTATACAGATAGTTATAAAGCGAAAAGTCGGAGTGTTCAAACACGTCAATCCGTGATTGGTCTCATCATTGTTCCCTTTATCCTTATGTTCTTATGGATATGGATGGGGCTTATTGGGATGCCTGTGTAGCATATATACCGCCTAACACAATGCGCAGGATTTACAATTTATATTTCAATAGATAGGTAGTTTGTGATAAATAAGATTAATTCGGTATAAGGAGATTTTGGCATGTCCCCTCTGATTGACCAGCAAGTTAACGACGATTTCAGGATCTTCGCTGGACGTGCAAACCCAGCACTGGCGAAAGAGATCGCTGCGATTTTAGGCGTTGAACTCAGTAAGATTTCAATCAGTCCATTTCCTAACGATGAGACTCGTGTCCAGATTGAGGAAAGTATTCGAGGCACAGATATTTATGTTGTGCAGCCAACGAGCCAACCTGCCAACGAAAATCTGATGGAACTGCTCATCACGATTGACGCGATGAAACGCGCATCTGCCCGGCAGGTTACCGCGATCATTCCATACTTTGGATACTCACGCCAAGATCACAAAACGACAGGGCGCGAACCGATCAGTGCGAAACTCGTCGCGAACCTTTTAACGACGGCTGGGGCAAGTCGAGTCATGGCTATTGATCTACACGTACCACAGATACAAGGTTTCTTCGATATTCCTATGGATCACTTGACTGCCCTAACCACCTTGACAAATTATTTCCGCGAGAAACAGCTTGAAAATGGTGTAATTATTGCCCCTGATGCAGGGCGTGTCAAGTTGGCAGAGAAATATGCCGATATTCTCCATCTCCCATTGGCTGTTATGCACAAGCGGCGAACTGGGGTTGATGGACAGACCGTTAAATTCGTCGAACTTGTTGGAGACGTTGCAGGCAAAACCCCGATTATCATTGATGATGAAATACAAACCGGAGGAAGCATTTATCAACAAGCATTGGCGTTAGCGGAGGCGGGTGCGGCACCTGCTTATGTAAGCATCGCACATGCTGTACTCGTCGGTGCGTCGCTGGAACGACTCAGTCACCCATCAATTCGTGAAGTCGTCACTACCAATACGATTCCTGTTCCTGCTGAAAAGCAGCTGGATGGGAAAGTTAAGGTGCTGTCTATCGCGCCGCTCCTCTCCCAAGCGATATTGAGAGTACATCAACACCGATCGGTGAGTCAGGTTTTTCGGGATCAGCAACTCGATTTCCCTGTCTAATTTGTAATTGACCCAACTCGCCGCTGAGTGATGGACGGGCGGGCACATGGACAAAAAACCGATACTTTACCTCAGCCATTGCGGTTCGAGCATCGGTGGCGGTGAGAAGCAACTTGCTTATCTCGTCGAGAATATTGATAGAATGCGCTATCGTCCACTTGTTGTTTGCCCTGATGATGGTGTTTTCGCTGAACATTTGAGATGTGCAAATGTTCCGACAGTGATTCTGAATCTGCCGCCGTGGCGAAAGTTGAAATCGTTAATAACAAGGTATAGAGCAGCGAAAAAAGTGGTAGACCTTGCTAAGGTGCACGACGCTCATCTGATCCATACCTCGGATTCGTGGTTTAATCCGTATTTGTGGTCGATGAGAAAACGGTTGAAAATTCCTGTCGTTTCACACGTACGGAATCTTCTTACACCTACACAGGTACGAAAATACAGATTTGACCGGATGGACAGTATTATCGCTATCTCAGAGCAGAGCAGTGTCCCACTGATACAAGCAGGTATTGATGTTCAAAAGATTGATGTCGTCCACAATTGTGTTGATTTATCGGCTTTTCAACCACCTTCTGAACCCAACCACTCGGCGGAATATGTTGTCGGTATTGTCGGTAGGATTGAACCCTTCAAACGTCAAAAAACGTTTCTTGAGATAGCCTTCAAGGTTATTGCACAGGGCAAAAAGGTGCGGTTTCACATTATCGGTAGCGCGCTGGAAACGCCGGAGCATCGCACTTACGAAAGGGAAGTCCTTCAATTGGTAGCCAAATATGGGTTGCAGGAGTTCGTTCACTTCACAGGTCACCGTACCGATATGCCCAGGGCGATACAGGAACTTGATCTACTCGTAACCCTTTCAGCGGGAAGTGTCATCGCCGAGGCGATGGCGGCAGGTAAGCCTGTCATCGGCACCCCAGTTGGGAGTACTGCTGAAATGATTGTTCACGGTGAAACAGGATACGTTGTGCCGTTAGACCCCATAGAGGGAATTGCAGATAAAATTATTGAACTCGTCAAAGATCCAAACCGAAGCTCACGTATGGGGCAACGGGGAAGAAGATATGCTGAAGAAACCCTCGGCATTGAAATGCATGTCCAGAAGGTACAGGACGTTTATGAGAAATTGTTAATGAAGGGTTGAAATTTTTAACGTTTAATGTATAATATCCCAAGTTGCCACCTTTGTAGCATAACTTGTTAGGTTGTGCATCTTCGGGCGTAGAAGACTAACAGCGGACGCTACGAACTGCTGCGGATCCTGAAGGTTTCTCAATGAGAAATAGCAGATGCATCTCTAAAATTGTGTCCGTAGCAACTTGGGTTATAATAACAGCACCACTTCTTTAGGAGGAGCAGGATAATGCTCACACAAGAACAACGTGATTTTTACGACGAGAATGGTTATCTCGGTGTCGAGGCGGTATTGACAGCGGGAGAAGTAGCGGACCTTCAACGCGTCACCGACGAATTCGTCGAAAAATCCAGAGAGGTCACCGAACATACTGACATCTTCGATCTGGAACCCGGGCATACTCCGGCTCATCCGCGTGTGCGACGTATCAAGAATCCAGGGCTACACCACGTCGTCTACGATTATGCCTTACGGCATCCCAAGATTTTGGATATTGTGGAGCAACTTATCGGACCGGGGGTTCGATATAATGGACATAAATTGAACATGAAGTACCCGGAGTTCGGAAGTCCAGTTGAATGGCATCAGGATTGGGCATTCTACCCGCACACCAACGACGATCTACTGGCAGTCGGTGTCGTTATTGATGACATGACTGTAGAGAACGGGGCATTGATGATACTTCCCGGCTCCCACAAAGGACCTACTTTAGACCATCACCAGGATGGTGCCTTTATCGGGGCAGTTACCGATCCCAATTTCACACCGGATGGGGCTGCACCTGTTGAGTTGAAAGCTGGTGGAATCACGATACATCACGTTCGGGCGTTGCACGGCTCCGCTCCAAATACCTCAGACAAACCGCGCCGCTTAAAGCTTGCCCAGTACTGTGCGGTAGATGCGTGGCCCCTGAAAGGCATTCCGGATTGGGAAACTTTCAACAGTTTAATTATCCGCGGTGAGCCGACAAATCAACCGCGTGTAGTGGCGACACCCGTACGTATGCCGGAGCCGTATGCAGAATTGAAGGGTTCTATCTACGAGGTACAATCTCTGCTTGACGATCCGCTTTACGCTGGCAAGGGACAGTAAATGAGGTGTCGGGTAATTTTAAAAAAAATAAAAAATGCAAGGCGTAAAAACCTTGCATTGGAACACAATCTATTCTCTCTGACAAGGTAAAGGGCGAGTCGGTCTCGCCCTGTCAACTGAGGTTTAGTTAGCGATTTGCGCGCTGAAACCTGCATCTGTAACAGCCTTCACAAGCGCGTCGTTCTCTACCTTGTCTTTCTCAACTTTCACCACAGCTTTATTTTCTTCCATAGAAACACTGACAACTTCAGAGACACCGGTAACTTTCGTAAGTGCATCCTGCACCTTGCTGGTACACGCCCCTCATGTCATACCTGTAACAGCCAGTGTCACTTCTTCAATACTTGCTGCTGTCTGACTCGGCGTTTCTGTCGTTTCTTCTGTTGTTTGGCTCGGCGTTTCTGTCGTTTCGGTTGATGTTTCCGCTTGTTTCTTTGACGTGTCTGCACAAGCGATAACAAGCAGAAGGGCAGCGAGGCAGACGAATAGCATTCTCACGTTTAACTGACGCATAAGTTTAATCCCCTTATTTGTAGAGCGATCTCTCAATCGCGCCTCTTCAATTTTAGTGCTAATGGTTAAAACCATCTAATTAAGGCTGCAAGAGCGTTGTGATTTGCAACCTGTTTCTATAGAAAGGGTGGGTACCCCCACCCCTCCGATTCAGCCTTATTGAGCGACTTCGGCACTGAAGCCAGCACCTTGAACTGCAGTGGTGAGATCGGCAGTCGTAACTTTACCCTTCTTAACCTTCACAACAGCCGTATTATCCGTTGAAGAGACACTTACTACTTCAGAAACCCCGGTGACTTCACTGAGTGCAGCCTGCACCTTGCTGGTACACGCCCCTCATGTCATCCCTGTGACGTTTAGTGTAACTTCTTCAACGGCGGCTTCCATCATGTCGCCCTCCGTTTTCATATCGGCTGTCATTGTGGATTCTTCCGTAGTGCCGGCGGTGGGCTCAGACATCTCTGCCTGCTTCCCCAGCATACCACAGCCTACCATGAATACGAAAGCCATAAGGCAAATAAGCGATAATCTTGCAATATACATGTGGTCAACCTCCTTGAATTAATTGTTGACTATTTTAACATATATTAATTTTTTACACAAGAATTTTTTCAAATTAATACAGATACGTCCAAAGTTACACACCAAACAATTCAAAATTTACCGTCTGCGGTAGCCTGCTTGTTCTGATAGTGCGTATAATTGCGTATTCTTCATAAAACGAATATCCTGTCCACGCAGTTTCGATCCATACCGTTTTTCCAAGAATCTTATCCGTTCCTGCCGGTCCGAAAGTGTCATCGTTTTAGGTGTTTGCATCTTTAGCAAATCAGCAGATGATAATTTCTTGGGATTGGCAGGAACTTGGGGACCATTGTAGTAACACTTCGGGCACAACGGATAACGTGGATAACGGAGCCGACCACAACGACACCGTGCCGTTCCGTTAGTTCCACCGAGGACTTCTTTCTCGATCTTTTCTGTTGACATTGGATTACCTCCGGTGGACATCTAAAAATGTAAAGACCTTTTGAATCCGTTGCAACTGCTTTTGAAACGCAGCAGCTCGTTCGAATTCCAGTGTCTCTGATGCTCTATCTCGTTTTGCAATCAGACTTGTCTGCACCGTTTCGTACTCGCCGTCCAATAAATTGACGATATCCGTTATCATTTCACCATAGAGTTCGCGCGTAACCAATGCGGCGCAAGGAGCATCGCAACGTTTCAGATGGTACTGGAAACAGGCGCGAAATCCTGGAACCGGTGTGATTTCCCCTTCGCACGTGCGAACTGAAAAGATTCGCTGTAAAACATTGATGGCTTCATCTGTCCATCGCCGACTCGACAACGGACCAAAATACCTGGCACCATCTAACTGCGTTTCAGACACTCGTTCAAGGCGTGGGAAAGCCTCCTCGACATCTATCCGAATATACCAAGATGTTCGTCCAAATTTCAGGGCGGTGTTATAGGAAGGCTGATATTCTTGGATGAGTCGCGATTCTAAGAAGAGTGCTTCCTGTTCCGAACGACAGGTCTGATACCGAACATCTGTCGTCCACCGGATAAGCCGTTTGATTTTGTTTGGGCGTTTTTTAACCTTATGGAGATAGGAACGGACGCGCTTCCGCAAACATTTCGCTTTGCCGATGTATAGGATTTGCCCTGAAGCCCCACGAAAAAAATAAACACCCGGATCCAAAGGGACATCAACTACCATTTCTTGAGTTAGCATTGTTCAATTCACGTGGTAAATATTTAACCCAAGTTCCTACTCACAAGATTTTAGGGATCCCATCCCATTTTCACTGAAGCGGTTTCATGATTCGGAGGTATTCCGTAGCGTAGGAGACCGTGGGTCTCCTGCGTGCTTAAGCTGCACAACCGAACAGGTTATGCTACAAACTGGTAACTTCGGTTAATATTTATTATTACTTCTATCATATTTGCTAAAATTGTTCAACAAGAAAACGTATACAGAACCTTGACACATTTTGCCCTTTCTGCTAAACTCGTAGACCAACAATGGAGGAAGAAACATGAAACCAGTATTTTGGTTTGTTATCATTGGTAGTTTGTGTGTGGCAACAAATCCTCTATCGGCAGAACTGCTGGACGATGCAGTCGGGATATGGCTTTTTGATGAGGGTAAAGGTAATACTGCAGCAGATACATCGGGCAACGGGAACGATGGCGCAATTACCGGTGCGAAGTGGGTAGAAGGCAAATTCGGTGGTGCCTTGGAATTTGAACCCCCGCATGTTGTAACCGTTGAACCCTCTGATAGCATCAATTTTAAGAACCAGATGACTATCGCAACTTGGGTTTATATGAATAAAGGCGTTTCCGATACCGCTATTCGGCGGAACGGCTCCTATTTACTGGAGGTCCAATCAGCGACCGAGCGAGTACCCGGGGGATATGTCTTCGGCATCTGGTCGGGTGGTGGGTTTACCGGCGGCGTATGGGGAACATCTGTCATTGACCCCGAAAAATGGTATCACATCGTTGGGCTCTACGATGGCAGTGAAATGAAACTTTACGTAGATGGCACACTTGAATCTGCTGTTAAACAGGGTGGTGATGTTGATCAAGCGGGTCCACTGCTGTTTGGCACCTTCGGCGGTGAGAAGTTTATCGGCAGGTTGGATGAGGTCATCTTCTTTGACCGCGGTATCACGGAAGCTGAAATCACCGAGTTGATGAAAGGTGTAGAAGCCGTCCTACCTGTCTCTCCAAACGATTTGCTGACAACCACTTGGGGACGACTCAAAAATCACTGAGGCTATTGATATACATGCCTGCTGGTGTTATCATATAAGAAATCAAAGATTATTAAATATTCCTTTGAGGTGGACATCGTGACAGACACGCAACTGAATCAGTCCAAACCTGCATTGTCAGCTGCGCAGCGGAATCTTTTAACAGCGGATGACCTCGCGAAGCAATCTGATAATGGTGCTCGCTATGAGCTCGTGAAGGGAGTCCTCCAAAAAATACCGCCTGCTGGATTTGAGCACGGCATCTGCGCCTCTGAAATCGGAAGCAAACTTAACGTGTACGTTAAAACGCATAAATTAGGATACGTTTGTGGTGCCGAAACAGGCTTTAAGATTGCCCAAAATCCTGATACAGTGCGCGCACCAGATGCTGCCTTTGTTTGCCAAGCATCAGTAGAGAGACAAGGTATCATCAAAGGGTATTGGGAAGGATCCCCCGATTTGGCAGTTGAGGTTATTTCCCCGGGTGATACGTATGCCGAGGTTGCTGAGAAAGTAGAAGAGTGGTTAACTGCCGGTTGTAGGATGGTATGGGTTCTTAATCCACGTAGAGAAACAGTAGAAGTCTATCACTCTAATCAAGATTTTGCTGTCCTGCGGGGAACCGACACGCTTGATGGCGGTGATGTTATTGAAGGATTCCGATGTCAGGTTCAAGACATTTTTGCGTAACTTACAGACGTGCATCTTGGAGACACCCCTCGATACAACTGCAGAAAGGACATTACAATGATGCGATGGACACCAAACGCTGACCAAAGAACGCAATATGAGACCCAGGGCTATTTTATTCTTCGGAATCTTATCTCAAAAGATGTGGCAGCGCAACTCCGCGGTGTTATCCGCAACCACATCATGCTACCCGATCCCGGAAAGTTCGTCGATATAGATCCGATGGACCCGATGGACGACTCACCGCAAGGACGTATCGCGCGTTATCGTAAACTCAGTAACTTCTGTGTTCAATCGCCGCTGATATGGCACAATGTGCATGCTGCTCCAGCAGTGCTCAATATTGCACGTTATTTCCTCGGCGACGATATCATCATGAAGTACAACAGTTGCTTCCTCAAACCATCGCATACTGGCAGCGCGACCCCATGGCACCAAGACAACGGACTCTGGCGTGACGGTGAAACGGAGCCATTCAACTTCTGGATACCGCTTGAACCTGCGACGCGAGAGAATGGATGCATGCAGTTTATCCCCAGTAGCCACAAAACCGAGATTGTTGAACACGTTTTGTATCCCGACAGCATACACGGGGAATTGCCACGGGAGGCCGTTCAGGAGATGATCGAAAAGCACGGTATACATCATATTGAATTGGATACCGGAGATGTCGTCATTTGGCACAGCAGTATGTGGCACTATAGTCCGCCGAACACGAGCGAAAAGAGCCGTATTGCTGTCGCGGGGGTCTATACAAATCCAGAAATCGTCAAGACGAGTCAACGTTTCTGGCACAATTTCCGATGGGTGATGAAGGATGGTGAGGTATGCACCCAATTTCCGCCGGAAGTTGTCCCTATGGAAAATGAACCTTCTAAAAAACCGAAGCCGTTTCCATCTGCTAAGGACTACTAACCTATGGCATTGAAAAAGCCAAATATCGTTGTCTACTTATCCGACGATCACGGTTGGGAATACCTCGGTTGTTATGGAAACGCGCATATCCAAACGCCACATCTGGATAATCTCGCCCAGGAAGGAATTCGTTTCACACATGCTTTCACACCAACACCGACATGTGCTCCGTCCCGTTCCACCCTTTATACCGGGCTTTATCCTGCTCGACATGGGGCGATGGGGAATCATACAGAGTGCCACGCGTATCTGAATGCCTTACCAGATATGCTCCGAAGGCTCGGTTATCGTGTGGCGATCGCTGGAAAAACACATGTGAAACCGGAGTCCCTTTTCGACTTCGAGTATATCGGTGGGTTTCTGCCAAAACGTGCCGAACATCACCGGAAATATCGCGCAGAAGGACTTGATCCCGCTCCAGTTGAACGTTTCCTTTCAAACCATCGGGAAGAAAACCCGGATCAACCCATCTGTCTCATCCTTGGTGATAGTAATCCGCACGTTACATGGCAACCAAACAAAATCTATGATCCAGGTACCTTGCCGCTACCGCCCTATATCGCTGATACATCCATTGCTCGAAATGCCCTCGCTAACTACTATCAGGACATCACAACGATGGACACCCGCATCGGCGAAGTCGATAAAATATTAGAGACACACGGATATGCCGACAATACACTTTTCATCTACACGACCGACCACGGTGCCGAGTGGCCCCACTGTAAATGGACCTTATATGACACCGGTATCCGGCTCCCATGTCTCGCGAAGTGGCACGGTGAGATTCCTGCTAACACTGCCTCTGATGCGATGATTTCGCACGTTGATTTCTTGCCGACGCTCATAGACATCGCTGGCGGTGAACCACTAAATGATTTAGATGGCAGCAGTTTTAAAAATGTCCTGCTCGGACGACAAGCGACTTTCCGCGATAAAATCTACGGCACACATACGCGAGACGGAAACATGAACGTATTCCCGCAGCGCTGCGTCCGCGATACCCGTTACAAATACATTTTGAACCTGATGCCCGAAAACAGATGGACAACCCACTTTACTGAGGTTGAAGGCATTTCAGATAGCCACGCTGAGGTGTGGAACAGTTGGGTCAAAAAAGCTAAGACCGATCCGCAAACGGCACAACTGATTTATCTCACACAACATCACCCTGTAGAGGAATTATATGATGTGACGGTTGATCCGTATGAGTTCAACAATTTAGCTTTCAGTACGGAAATGCGTCCGACTCTTGAAAAGATGCGAGCCGATGTCCGACACTGGATGCACTCACAGGACGATGAAGGGAGACGTGAAACATGAAATCTAAACTGATAGGTAATTGGGTTGTGGACAGGAGATTACCAGTTTCGAGTGGGACGGGTTCAGCAGGTTTCTCAGTTCTTTGTGCTATGATTATTTTCATATTTCTTGCTTGTGGTGATGCAGAACGGACGACCGACATTGTAACAGCACCAGAGGACGCAGCGAAAAAACTCCCTGCGGGCGAAGGGCTGGACCTCGGAGCACTCGCCCCCGAATTCTCATTGCCAGATGGTGATGGGGAATTCCATACGCTTTCGGAGTATCGCGGGCAGAAACTTGTTATTGTTTTCTACCGCACTGGCACATGAGGCGACTGTCGAACGCAACTCGGTGAGTTGCAGGAGGGTTATGAAGACATTGAAGCCGAAGGTGCCGAACTCATTGCTATCAGTGCCGATCCAATTACGACTGTTAATTCAACGCAGCAAACGCTTCAAATCACTTATATCTTGCTCTCGGATAAGGAGACGAAAACGATTGGGGCTTATAATGTCGTTGACCCAAGTGAAATCGAAGTGGCACGTCCAGCCGTCTATATTGTTAATCAAGATGGTAACATCGCGTGGAAATATCTTGATGCCAAAAGTGGTAAACGTATTGGTCCTGAACCTATACTTGCACAGTTGAAGAAATTTTAGTGAGGAGTCTTGTGAAATGCTTGATGTTTGTTATTTTGCCGACGAGGTTTCTAAAACCGATTTTGAGGAAGCTATTAAACTTGGTGTTGAAGCCGGTGCAAATACCGTCGAAATCCGAGGAGGTATTTGGGGAAAACACGTGACCGAGATTGATGATGATGACGTGAAACGTGTTCAAGATGTACTCAGTACTTATAATGTCCGTGTTGCGAGTGTCGGATCGCCCTTCGGTAAATGTTCTATTGACGATCCACAGGAATACGAACAGCACCGACGGCACTTTGACCGGATGGTGACGTTGGCACACGCATTTGAGACACAAGTCATTCGAGGATTTACGTTTTGGAATCCAAATCGCCGTATCAAAGGTGCGCCACGCCCGGATATTAACGCCTATATGGAACGCATCGTCGAAAAACTCTCGCTTGTTGTTCCGGTCGCAGAGAATGCAGACGTTACGCTCTGCTTTGAAAATGAAAGTGCCTGTATCGCGGGAACCTGCGAAGAGACACGTGCTGTCATCAATGCGCTCGGGAATAGTCCAGTACTTACCTCATGCTGGGATGTCAACAACGGACTGCACTGCGGTGAAAATCCGCTGCCAGAGGGCTACTCTCATATTAAAGGATTGGTGCGGCATCTCCATGTGAAACCGAACAGTGAGAAAAACCTTGATCCGATTGGGGACACAGATTTGCACTATAAAGAGGTGTTGGAGACACTCATCGCTGATGGATTCACCGGCTCAGCGAGCATTGAACATTGGGGACAACCAGAAGATATGTTGAAAGGTGTGCGGCAACTGCGTGCCTTAGTTGATGATCTATAACTGCTTATAGGTAACCCAAATTGCCAGTTCTGTAGCATAGGAGACCGTTGGTTTCCTGTGCACAAACTCAAGTGGACGCTACAAAAACATCCAAAGATTGAAGGATTTTCGCTGAAAAACAGCCTTTGTCTGCCTAAAAACTTGTCCATAGCAACTAGGATTATAGGTAAAGGAGAACACAATGCGATTGAAGCCGGATGCCCCACAATTAACTTGGCAGGGAGTTGTCTCGCTGCAGAAAACCGAGGATTGGGTGATGCCGTGGCGCACGCCGTACCCGATGCATGTCCTATTTCCAGAGCCGTTACTGGAACGCTCAGCGATGCCCGCGGGCGTTCGCATCAGTTTTCGAAGCAACACGACGCGGGTTTCGGGAAATATCGTGCCACAGAACCAAAGCGGGATGCTGGATATCTGCTGCGATGGTGACATCGTTGCCTCGCTTGATCTGACGCAAAAAGACAACTTCACTTTTGACGGGTTGTCCGCTGAGGAAAAATTGATTCAGTTGTGGCTACCGCAATTCGGGAGTTTTCAACTTCGCAACTTGGAGATAGATGATAACGCAACGCTGCGACCATTTGCCGATGCTCGACCCCGGTGGGTGACTTACGGAAGTTCTATCACACAGTGCCGAACGGCGGCTTCTCCGACACAAACATGGCCGGCGATTGTTGCCCGTGAATATGGACTCAATTTAACCTGTCTTGGTTACGGTGGACAGTGTCATCTCGATGCCATGGTGGCACGGATGATCCGAGAGCTGCCGGCCGATTATATCTCGATGTGTCTCGGCATTAACATCCAAGGTGCATCCAGTTTGGGACCACGTGCGTTTCGTCCCGCAATTATCGGAGCAGTCCAGATTGTCCGTGAGAAACATCCGGATATACCGCTTGTGCTGATGTCCCCTATCTATTCCCCACCGAGGGAGGAGACTCCAAACGCCGTGGGATTCCATTTGAAAGGGATGCGTGAAGAGGTACAAGCCGCGGCCGAGGCTCTTCAATCGGGCGGCGATCAGCATGTCCATTATGTTGATGGGTTGCGTGTGTTTGGGACTGATTACGAACATCTGCTCCCAGATGCCCTACATCCAGATGCCGAGGGCTACCGGGTTATGGGCAAGAATTTCACAGCTGAGGTCGCTGAAAAATTTTTTCTATAAATAACGCAAGTTGCTACCTTTGTAGCATAACCTGTTAGGTTGTGCATCTTATAGTAAAATCCGAAAACAGGTTCACACTTGTAGCATAGGAGACCGTCGGTTTCCTGTGCCATCAGAACATATAACTTCAGAGTTCACACAGCGATACGAGTGTACAAGTAAATAATTATGGAATCTAATGTGAGTTTAATTAAACCTGAATCTACACTCTAAAGAGAACGCGTCACCCTTCTACCCCCCTTTATCCCCCCGCAAGCAGAGGGAAATCAAGAGAGCGGGAGGAAAACGTTAGAATGAAAGTGTGTCAAATTTTATTATCAAACTCACGTTACTATACTATAAGCACGCAGGCTAACAGCCTACGCTACGAACTGCTGCGGATCCTGAGCGTTTTTCAATGAAAATAACAGATGCATCTCCAAAATTGTGTCCATAGCCACTTGGGTTATAAATAAAAAAGGGCGGGAACAAGTTCTCGCCCAGATATCTTTGTCATTAAGAGCGGCCTGGCATCTATTGGGTTTTCAGTGTCGCCCAAGTCGTCGCTAACTTACCTTTTGCGGAGACATCCAATGCAGTCTCCCAGCCTGCCTCCGCGAGGAGTTGAATATCCTCTTCTTCTAACGCCACGCCCTTTTTCGTGAGAAAGACCTCGTCTAATCCGCCGACGAGGTTTTCACTGCCCCAACCCCCGAACTTCAGGACAGCAGGGTTATCCATGTTCGCACCGACGTTCCGTTCTGTCTCCTTTTTACCGTTCACATACAAAGAAATAACCCCTTTCTTGCGAACAGCGACGGTATGATGCCAACCTTTTCCGACAATGTCGGTTTTGCCATCGTCGATGTGGTTTCCTCCACCTTCAAAAATGAAGAAGCCTGTGTCTCTGTCAATACTTGAACTCATCGCCCAGAACCCAGCACCACCGTTCCGTTTGATAACGACATAGGCATCTTTATTTTCCGAATTCATCCAACATCCAACAGTAAAATCATCATCCTCAAAGTTGAAAAGGTCGTTATGCTCAATAATGACATACTTGGGACTTCCATCGAATTCCAGTGCTTTGCCGAATTTTCCATTTATCCATTTGGGGCCGTCAAATTCCCCATCATTCCCGTTTTCGGTGAAATCTTTCGCAACTGATCCTTTACCTTCATCAAAAAGCCAGATGCCAGCGAAGTCGTCTATGTTAATTTCAGCATTGCCAAGTGGAATGGTGATAAGACTGATGCTGCACAATATTACGAATTCACGAAATTTCATCGCTATCCTCCTATTTCCACAGCATTTCCTGTTTCTGCGGAAGCGTAAATCGCGTCGGTTATTTTCTGAACGACAAGGGCTTTTTCCAAACTTGTCAAGGGCTGGCGATTCTCTCGGATAGCAGCAGCGAAATCAGATAACGGCGTGCTGTGTTGTGATTCCGGTGCGTCCCCTATTTCCGCGAGCGTCGTAGATTCTACACCGCCTTCTGTCGTCGTACGGTTATGGACGACACTTTCCGGTTTATCATCACCCATGCTTAACTTGAGCGAGCCTTCTGTACCAATAATTTCCCAACCAGCGTGTGAGTGCATCGTCATAAATTCACCGCGTTCCACACTTAGGACAATGCCACCCTCGCAGCGAATAATTGCTGTATAATGCGTTTCAGCATCGGAACCGGGAGCGATATGCGATTTGAACACCTGTGGTACCGTCCACGTTTGCGCAAAGACAGTTTGTGGCTTGAGTTGCCACCCTGTAATACCGAGTAAGTAATCGAGGTCGTAGCATCCCCAGTTGACAAGGATACCGCCACCGTTGAGATCCTTCGTCAGCCTCCAAGCGGGCCGCGGTGTGTCAGGTTCTTTTCCTGCACCTCTGATGGCGCGGCAGTAGACAGTCCGAAGTTCTCCTAAACCGCCTGTTGTGATAAGTTGTGTTGCAAGCCGCGCAGCTGCACTGAAACGATTGCGCGAAGAACAACATCCTGATATTAAATTACCTCGTGCAGCGATGAGTTGTTTAACTTCGGCAGCGTTCATGGCGATCGGTTTTTCAATCAACACGTGCTTGCCTCTTTCAAAGGCGCGCAGGGCTACTTCTGTCCGGTATTGCGTGGGAAATGCGAGGACAACTGCTTCTACATCATCGTCGTCAAGCAAGTCAACGTCGTTGTCGTACATTTTGGGTGGGTTGAAACGTTCAGCAGCATTTGTTCTGTTTGCCTCGATGAGGTCCGCGGCAGCGGTTAACTCAATATGTGCCGACTCTGATGCGATACTAAGGTGCCTACTTCCAATCACACCGCACCCAATGACTCCTACTTTTACTGGTTTCATAATTTTGGTAGCAAAATTTCGGCTTGCAAACTACACCGAAAGGCTCCTTTCTGGAGGTGAGGTCTAAGCGACAGGAGCAACCCCTGATCACTGTCCATAGTTAGAATTAAGCCCAAACTTATTTGTTTATTATGGCATGGAGGCGAATTGAGGTCAAGGAAATTGTAGATACATTCACGACATCAGCAAAATTTGCGGCGGGGAGAGGTGGGCGAATCTTGAAAAAATCCACCCTATCAAAGAAGTGTATTACTTTAGCGTGAAGATTTGATTTGTGCCCAATGGGTTGAGAGTTTACCTTGGGGTTGCACTGGGAGCCCCTCCCCCTTAAAGATTTGTTCAACTTCATCTGCCGAAAGGGCTTTACTGTAAATCATAACTTCGTCGATGATGCCTACAAAACCGCCATCACCAGCTTTACCAATCTCGGTTTCTGAACCACCCGTTGTCATAGGTCCATTGTAATTTTGTTCTTTTTCTAATTCACCATCAACATAGAGTAGCATCTTTTTATCAGCGACAACTCCAACCAGATGATGCCATTTCCCTTTATCAAACTTAGGGGCACCAAAACCACCGTCGCCTTGCCATCCGGGCGTGACAATGAATTCCATTTCCTGTCCGGCATTTCTGCCATCAAAACGCAATGCCCAACCGTTGATGTCGCGCTGTGCAACAATCGTACCGCAACATCCAGCAACAACGCCTTTGACAGGATTATCGCTATCGGCATTCACCCAAGCAACAACGCTCATCTCTTTCTCACCCGCAAATTCTAATGAAGCGGTGCCGGGAATATGGACGAAATTCTCTCCGTTGAATTCAAGTGCCTTTCCGACTTTGCCGGGAACCTGTTTCGGGTTCCCATCAAGTTCGCCGTCATTGTCGCCTAAAACGTCTTCAACGGTGCCACCGGCGATAGTGCCGTCATCAAAGGACCAGTAGCTTACGACACCGTCCAATGGCAGTTGGGCAGACGTTAAAGGGACAACTGCAAAAAAGCATACAACAAATAGGGTGAACACTGATATCCTTAGAAACATGTAATTTGTCTCCTTATATTTAGATTGAAAAAAGGCGGGCAAGAGCAAGCATCACCCGCCTATTCATTGGATTAATACTGCTGTTTAACACTTGCCCAAGTCGTAGAGATTTTGTCCTGGGGGTCGACCGGTGTCAGTAGCAACGCGGAAAGCCCTTTGTCCATCATCAATTTGATCTCAGCGGCACTGAGTGCGACGTTAAAGATAGCCACCTCATCAATGACTGCATCGCCGAGTCTACCGTCACAGCAGGTATCCCGCCCAATAAAAAGTTCACCATCATCAGCATCAATTGGGTCAGTATTGATTTCCATTGTGCTCTCTGCAACACCGTCAATATAGATATTCCAGTCACCCGTTGCACTGTCAAAAGTGGTGGTATAGAGGTGCCAATCCGTGATGTCATCCGGTCCTACTTCTCCGTCGCGCCAGCCACCGGGTTTGTTCCAGCATCCACCGTTACAAATGGGCCAAGAAACCATTTTAGTGCCTTGGTTGGGGTGGATAATATACGCATTCCGCTTTTCAACCATCCAACCGTGCTGATTCCAGTCGTCTGTCATGCTTTTGACCCAGAGCGAAACGGTGATAGCATCGGTGGGATTCACGTGGGCAGGAACTTCAACGTAAGCATCTGATCCATTGAGTTCTAATCCTGAACCGAATACTCCGCTAACCCATGTCGGGTTACCTACCACCGCAGCATCAAGCCCGCTATTTGAAGAATCTGCAGCAACGTCACCGCTCCCTTCATCGAACAACCAGAGACCTGTCAACGATTTCATCTCAAGTTGTGCGAGTGCAGGGTTGGCAAGCAGACATAGGCTCAATATGAAGCTGAGTCCTACAAAGGTTAATCGCGTCATCAATTTCATGGAAATCTCCTAATCTATTTAGATGTTTGCGTCTGCACAAACCGAATTGGACAAGTTTGTGAGAACTTTTTGACTTTACATCAGTCTAAATTATTATGGCACGGAACTTAGCGGGTGTCAATCCAAA